>NZ_JACFYV010000389.1:0-2395 GCF_016759955.1 Burkholderia sp. KCJ3K979 | reverse complement strand
AATACCCGCCGCGCCAGCCGACCTGCGCGATCAGCGCGGACGCGAGCGGCGGCATCACCAGCGTGCCCACGCCGATCCCCGCGACCGCGAGCCCCGACGCGAATCCGCGCCGGCGCACGAACCAGCGCTGGACGGCGCCGACGGCCGGCACGTACGCGCAGCCGACGCCGAACCCGACACCGAGCCCGTACGCGACATAGACCTGCAGCAGCGTATGCGCCGCGCCGGCGGCCGCGAGCCCCGCGCCGGTCAGCAGCATCCCGGCGACGGCGAGCCGCCGCGAGCCGAAACGATCGGCCAGCGGCCCGCTGACGATGCCGAAGCCGAAGTACAGGAAGCCGGCGAGCGAGAACACGAGCGAGATCTGGCCGCGCGACGCGGCGAAATCCCGCTGCAGCGATTCGACGAACGCACTGAACGTATAGGCGCTGCCGAACCCGACGAACGTGACGGCGAACGCGGCCACCACCACGTACCAGCCATGGAAAACGCGTGATGCGCCCGGGCGGTTCATGACGATGCTCCTTTCAGGTTCCACCGGCTGCCGGGCGGCGTCCGGATTGCCCCGTGGATATAGTTGAACTATGTTGATCACATCGGCCGCCGATCGGCACCCGACAGGCAGCCGCGAAACAGGCGATTCGATGCGTCAACGGTACGCGCGCATACACGTCGTCTCAAACGATATTTCGTCGACCTTTCGCTTTAGAAAAACTGAATGACTCGCTCCCGTCTGCCGCCGCTCAACGCGTTGCGCGCGTTCGAAGCCGCCGCCCGCCACTTGTCGGTGAAGTCCGCGGCCGAGGAGCTGTCGGTCACGCCCGGCGCGGTGAGCCAGATGATCCGCACCCTCGAGACGCATCTCGGCGTGCAACTGTTCGAGCGCGTGAACCGCGGCATCCTGCTGACGGCCGCCGGTCGCGACTACCTGCCGCCCGTGCGCAACGCGTTCCGGCAGATCGCCGATGCGTCGCAGCGCGTGTCGGGCGCCGCCGACAGCGGCGTGCTGACGGTGAGCGTCACGCCGTTCTTCGCGTCCGCGTGGCTGGTCCCGCGCCTCGCGCAGTTCCGGCAGGCGTGCCCGGACGTCGACCTGCAGGTTCTCACGAGCCACGCGCTCGCGGATTTCGCGCGCGACGGCGTCGACGTCGCGATCCGCCACGGCCTCGGGCGCTACATCGGGCTGTGCAGCGAACGCCTGTTGACGGTGGAAATCGTCGCGCTCGCGTCGCCCGACCTCGTCGCGCGGCTCGGCATGCCGGCGACGCCGGCCGAGCTCGTCGGCTGGCCGCAGTTGCACGACGCCGAACGCAAGGGCTGGCACATCTGGTTCGGCGCGCAGCGGATCGACGATTTCGGCCCGCCGCGCGGCCCCGCGTTCGACGATTCGGGCCTGCTGCTGCAGGCGATCGTCGCCGGCCAGGGCGCCGGGCTGCTGCCGGCCGCGATGGTGCGCGGCGAGCTGGCGAGCGGCCGGCTCGTGCAGCTTGCCGACGTCGCGTGGCTCGACGATTTCGCGTACTACCTCGTCTATCCGCCGCATCACGCGGAACGGCCGAAGGTTGCCGCGTTCCGCCGCTGGATTCTCGATGCCGCGCAGGCCGACGGCGCGGCGTCGATGACCGGCGCGGCCTAGCGTCGCGCGGCGGCGCCGCGTCGATCCGCTAACATGCGGCGCGGGCCATCGGCTCGACATTGCCCGACCTCGATAACAACGAACCGAACGAGAGAGACCATGCGTGCCCTGCTCCGCCGTGCGACCCATATCGCGACCCTGTCCGCCGCGCTGTTCGTCGCGGGCGCCGCGTTGCCCCCTGCCGCGCACGCCTATCGCGCATCACCCGGCTACGGCAACGAAGCCGATCTCGACCGTCACGACACGTATCGCAACCGCGACGGCGAAACCGTGCACGCGCCCGCCCATTCGAAATCAGGGCGCGTGCCGGAGGGTGCGAGCGCGCGCTGCCGCGACGGCACGTACAGCTTCAGCCGTCACCGGCGCGGCACGTGCTCGGGGCACGGCGGCGTCGCCGCGTGGCTGTAAGCGAAGGTCGGCCGAATGGCCTGCACCGCGCCAGCGGCAACCGGCGGCGAAGTACAATACGCGCTCGCACCGCCGCGCCCCGCGCGGCACGCTCCGTACCGAATCACCCGACGCCGCCACGCCCGCGCGCTGCGCGGCCGTCCCAACCACTTCTGACTTTCACACCGAAATGGCCCAATACGTTTTCACGATGAACCGGGTCGGCAAGATCGTGCCGCCCAAGCGCCAGATCCTGAAGGACATCTCGCTGTCGTTCTTTCCCGGCGCGAAGATCGGCGTGCTCGGCCTGAACGGCTCGGGCAAGTCGACGCTGATCCGCATCATGGCGGGCGTCGACAAGGACATCGAAGG
>NZ_JACFYV010000388.1:0-2406 GCF_016759955.1 Burkholderia sp. KCJ3K979 | reverse complement strand
CGGGGCGGCGCGCAAACCTCGTGGCGCGCGCCGCCGCCGACAGGCTCGGCAAACGATAAAAAAACGCGCCGATGTCGCGGCAAGCCATAAAAAACGCGACCGGCGCTGCAAAACAAGAAGCAAACCGAAGGTCCATAAAATGCAGCTTTTCAGGAGACAGCATGAACACCCCTTCGACCGCCTGCGGCGTCGACCTTGGTCGATCCGCGAGCGAAACGCGTCCCATGAGCGAGCAACTGCGGGCGGCGAACCTGTTGTTCCGCATCGAGAACGTGCCGTTCTGCAAGTGGCACACTCGGGCACGGATCGTCATGGGCAGCGCGACCCTCTTCGATGCATTCGACGCACTTTCGCTGGCTTTCGTGCTGCCCGTCCTGGTGGGGCTGTGGCATCTTTCTCCCGGTCAGATCGGCGTGCTGATCGCTGCCGGCTATCTGGGCCAGGTCGTCGGCGCGTTGGTGTTCGGCTGGCTGGCCGAGCGCCAGGGGCGAGTGCCGAGCGCCACCGTCGCGGTGGGCGTCATGTCGGCGATGAGCGTCGTATGCGCGTTCACCGGCAGCTTTCACATGCTGTTTCTGATGCGCTTCCTGCAAGGCATCGGCGTGGGCGGAGAAGTGCCCGTGGCCGCCACGTACATCAACGAGCTGTCTCAGGCGCACGGCCGCGGGCGTTTCTTCATCCTGTACGAACTCATTTTCCCGTTGGGCCTGCTCGCGGCCGCGCAGCTCGGTGCGTTCGTCGTCCCGCGCTTCGGCTGGGAAACTATGTTCCTGATCGGCGGGATTCCGGGCATGGTCGTCGCGATCCTGATCGCACGTCTTCCGGAGTCGCCGCGCTGGCTCGTTGCACGCGGGCGTCTCGATAAGGCCGAACGGATCATCGAGCGGCTGGAAGCCAGCACGACGAAGCGCAACCTCGACATACAAGTCCAAAGGGCCGAGGTGGACGCGCGCGTGGCGAGCCTTCTGGTCGGACGACAGTCGAAGCGGAAGGGAACCTGGAAGGAACTCTTCTCGCCGTTCTACCGAGGCCGCACCGTCGTCGTGTGGCTGCTTTGGGCAAGCGCTTATTTCGTGGCCAATGGCATCAACAACTGGCTGCCGAGCCTCTACAGGACGGTCTACCATCTGCCGCTGCAGACGTCGCTTCAGATGGCATCCATCTCGAACGTCCTGAGTACGTGCGGGGTGCTTGCCTGTGCGCTGCTGATCGATCGGGTCGGGCGCCGCCGGTGGGCAATGGCCTGCTTCATCATCAGCGCGGCCCTGCTTGCCGTACTCGGCATTCATGGCGCCGGCAGCGCGTGGTCCGTGATGTTGCTCGGATCGTCGGCGTACGCGGTGATGGCAACGACCACGGTCCTTCTGTACCTGTACACCCCTGAGATCTACCCCACCCGGATGCGCGCCATCGGCACCGGTCTCGCGACCTCCTGGCTGCGCGCGGCGTCTGCTGCCGCGCCGGCGATCGTCGGCGTCGTATTGACCGGGAAAGGCATCGCCGCGGTATTCGTCATGTTTGCCGCGGTCAGTGCGGTGGGTTTCTTCGTCGCCGCGCGAATGGTGGAGACGACCAATCGTTCGCTCGAGGAAATTTCCCCGTAGCCACTCGCATGCCTGACGGCGCCTTCCCCTGAGAAGCCTCGCGGGAAGGCGTTTCCTCGCTCGTCACGCCAGCGACTTCGGCGACGTGCTCGAAACAAGGGCCGCCGTTCCCGCTATTCAATCAGTACTACAGATGGATGGTCACGGAAAAAGCCGCTCACAAAAATATGAATGGAGACAATCGAAATGAAAAAGACACGACAGGTCGTGGTGCGCGTTGCCGCTCGGCGCGTTGTCGGTACGCTCGGCGTGACGGCGATATTCAGCGCCGGTCTGGTATTGAATTCCGTCGGGGCATACGCGGATAGCGGCTCCCAGGTCCAGCTTTATGGCCTCCTCGGCACCTACGTCGGCAGTATCAAACGCAGCGACACGCCGCAGTCCGCGGTACAGATGGGGAGCGGCGGGCTGACCACGTCGTTCTGGGGAATCCGCGGCAAGGAAGACCTTGGCGGCGGCGTCGGCGCCATTTTCGTTCTCGAAAGCTTCTTTCAACCCGCGAACGGCGCGCTCGGGCGCAGTACGGCGGACCCGTTCTGGTCGCGCAACGCGTACGTGGGCTTTCAAGGCGACTTCGGGCAGGTGACCTTCGGGCGACAAAGAAACCCGGCCTATACGGCTGAATCCCTCGTCAATCCGTTCGGATCCTCGACCGTCTTCTCTCCGCTCGTCCTGCAGACGTTCGTGACCAACTATGGCGGGACGATCATCGGCGATACGGTGTGGAACAACACCGTCAAGTACACGACGCCGGACTTCAAGGGGTTCGCCGCCACCGTCATCTACGGTCTTGGCGGCGTGG
>NZ_JACFYV010000387.1:0-2476 GCF_016759955.1 Burkholderia sp. KCJ3K979 | reverse complement strand
GAACGGCGTGATGCCGCCGCCACCGAACAGGCGCGGCTTGCCGACCGCCGCCTTGTAGCGCAACTGGCCGGTGCGGGCGAGGAACGGCACGGCGGCCGTCGTCACCTGGAAGCGCTGCACGCTGCCGTCTTCTTCCTCGACCGCCACGTCGAGCGTGCCCTGCACGCTCGTGTTGATGTTCTGCAGCGCGAACGCGCCCGGCGACACGCGCGTCACGTACAGCACGCGGCCGGCCTGCGACACGGTCACGGTCGCGTTGGTGCGCGCGACACCCGAGATCAGCGGCGCATAGCCGCGCAGCGACGGCGGCAGCATGCGGTCGTCGCTGCGGATCGACGCGCCCGTCAGCGCGAACGTGTCGAAGATGTCGGAGGTCAGGTAGTCGTCGCCGAACGTCACCGTCGACTGGATCGACGGCAGCGCGCGAAACGCATAAAGCCGGCTGAAGCGGAACGTGCGGTCCGCGTACGCCGTGTTGCCCACGTTCGATTGCGCCTGGTAGTCGCCGCGAAAACGCCACGCATCCCAGTTCGCGCCGATCGTCCCGTAGGCCTGGATCGAATTCGTCTGCCCGCCGCCCGCCCCGAAGTTGCGGTTCGTGTTCGCGATCACGCGATAGTCGAGCATCGCGCCCGGAATGCCTTCGGACCAGCGCGACGGCGGCAGGTAGGTCGAATCGGTGAACTCGAGCGCGGCCTGCGGAATCGTGATCTTGAGCCGCCCGTCGCTTTTCAGGTAGCGCACGGTCGCGCCCTCGATCGCGCCGAGATCGACGCACCGCCCGCCCTGGAAGCGCGGCAGGTCCTTCGCGAGCGATGGCTTCAGCCCGAACTGCGCGACGAGTTCCGGCCGCAGGCACGGCTTGCCCGCGCCCGATGCGTCGAGCGCGATGAACTCGATCGCTTGCAGCCCGTAGAACAGGTCGTTGACCTGCACGTCGAGCATGTACTCGCCGGGCAACGTGAAGTCCGGCTGCGAGAACTGCGACAGATCGACGTTGCTCGTTCCGTCGATGTCGAGGAACGACGAATTGAATTCCGTCGCCTGGCTCTGGCTGCCGACGACCAGCACGGAGACGCAAAGGAAGGAATGTCTGATTCGCACGCGGCGCTACCGGGAGTCCAGGAAGAAGGAAAACGGGAGGAAAGAGGCAGGAGGAAGGGATGCACGCATCCCTCCTCCGGTACGGACGCTTACTGGTAGCGGACCGTGAAGTTCGCGACGCCGTCGGCGGTACCCGGCGTCACGCCGGCTGCCGTCGCTTCGTACATCGCGGCGAAGCGCGCGGTGTTCGTGCCGTTCTGCAGCAGCGTCGGGGCCTTCTGCTCGGCGCCGTTGTCGAGGTATTCACCCGACGCGGCTTGCAGGCGGATGCCGACGTTGGTGGCCGAACCGATCGTGGCGAGCAGCTTCGGCTGGCCGGCGCTCGACGTGCCCGTGAACGTGAAGTACGCGTTCTGCGCGATGCTGGTGTCGCAGTCGGTCAGCTTGATGTCGAACGACACCGGGTCCGACTTGTCGCCGGCTTGCTTGAACTTGTTGGTCGGCACCTTGCCGAGCTGCACGGTCTGGTTGACCGAGTTCGAGTCGATGCCGCATGCGCCCGCGACGATCTCGCCCGTGAAGTTGATCGTGCCGGTGCCCGCTGCGAAGGCCGAGGTGGACAGGGCCGCGAGTGCGACGGCGGACAGGATGGATTTTTTCATGACGTTTCCCGTAAGGAGTGCGATTGGAATGGACGACGTGGCGGACACAAACGGCAGCGCATGGTGGCCCCGTCCGACACGAGGCGGCATTATCGAGATAACCGTGAAAGATTTCTGTAAATCATTGTCAAATGATTCTGACAATGTTCGATTCAGCCCTCTAAAACCCCATTCCTTCCTTTTAATTTTCAATCACGGAATTTTTATCCGCAGTCCTTTTTTATTTTTCGGAACCAATTGAAGATTAAGGGAATTTCTTGCCGATAATCGCCACCACCCCGCTCTCCCTTGCCGGTATTGGCTTGTGCAGCCCTGCCTCTCAAAAGACAAAATATTGTCCAATGCCGCCATCGTTGTCCGATTACAACGTGAGCATCGATTCATTTTCAACTGACACGAAATGAACGGCGACATTCATGCGATACGGGTTTATCGCGCAAACGATTGCGAAAGCATACAAACGTTTTACCGCGACATTTTGCCGCCGCCATTAATTCCAATACATTGATTAATTGGATCGTCAATTGCAGCTATGCATGCGCGGCCTCTGGAACGCGGCTGACATGCCGGATCGGGCGAGATGAAAAAGCGGAAGAAGTGCGGCACACGTTAGCGCCGACGGGCGGCACGATCGGTTTGCGGATGTGGATGCGGGTGCGGCGAAAGCCACCCTTTCGCGGTGCTGCTGGATGGGAACGCGACGAGCGGATGTGCTGAACAGCGAAAGAAAGCGCCGATGACGATCGGCGGTACGACGGGCAGCATGCCCC
>NZ_JACFYV010000386.1:0-2481 GCF_016759955.1 Burkholderia sp. KCJ3K979 | reverse complement strand
GCAGCGCCACCAAGGTGACGAGCATCGATCCGCTGCTGCGGCTGGCGGTGCAGCAGTCGAACTGCTTCGTGATCACGTCGATCGGCAACCAGAAGAGCGACGCACGCCTGTCGCGCATCACGCAGCTGCAGCGCAACTCGGGCGAATACCGCGCGGGCTCGAAGCAGCAGAAGGGCCAGCGTGTCGCGGCCGACTACTACATGGAGCCGCAGATCGTGATCAACGATTCGCCGATCGGCGGGATCGGCAGCATGATCGGCGGGCTGATCGGCAACAGCGCGGTGGCGGCGGTGGCGGGCCATCTGCAGACGAAGGCGTCGGTGGTGACGCTGACGCTGTTCGACGTGCGCTCGGCGGTGCAGATCGCGGCGTCGGAAGGCAGCTCGACGGCGACGAACTACGGCGCGGCGCTGGGCGGCTTCGGCGGCGGCGTGGGCGGCGCGCTGGCGGGCTTCTCGTCGACGCCGGAAGGCAAGGCGACGGTCGTGGCGTTCATCGACGCGTACAACAAGATGGTCGTCGCGCTGCGCAGCTACAAGGCGCAGGACGTGAAGGGCGGGCTGGGCCGCGGTGGCCAGCTGCAGGTGAACTGACGTTGCCGGGCCGGCGGGATGCCGCCGGCCGATTCCTGATTCTTGATTCGTGATGGTCGGTGCGTGCGGCGTGATTCGCGCGTACGGGCTGCGTTCGTCCTGTTCGTTCAGAAGGTGACCCCGATGAAAGCCGTTGCACTGATCGCATTGACCTGCCTCGCGCTGACCGCTTGCGGCGGCGGTGACGACAATTCCTCGCCCGCGGCGTCCGGCGGATCGGGCACGAGCAACAACGGCGGAAGCGGCGGCACCGGTTCGGGCGGCACGGGTTCCGGCGGCAACGGCGGTTCGGGTGGCTCGGGCGGCAGCACGCTGACGTGGCGCTACGAGGCGCAGCCTGTCGCGGCCGATCGCGCGAGTTTCCTGACGCTGGTCAACAACGAAGGCGCGAAGGGCTATCGCTATCTGGGCGACTACTTCTACACCGCGGGCAACGGCGGAACCCAGTCGATCTTCGTGAACGACGGCACCGCGCAGACCTACACGTACCAGTTGCAGACGGCGCCGGCGGACATGACGTCCTTCGTCAACGCGGCCAACGCGCAAGGGGCGAGCGGCTACCGCTACGAAGGGCCGCTCACGTACGGCGATCTCTATCGCAAGGATGGCGGTTCGTCCGCCACCTACACGTACACGACGACCGGCCTGCCGGCCGATGCCAACGCGTTCCTCACGCAGGCGAACGGCCAGGGCCAGTCGGGCTACTGGTTCCTCGGCCCGCTGATGGTGGGCGCCGTGCAGGCGAACGTGTACATGAAGAACAACGCGTCGAACGCGACCTATACGTACGACGCGCTGGCGCCGACGTCGACGGTCAGCGACTTCGTCGCACAGGCCAACAGCGAAGGGGCGAAGGGTTATCGCGCGAAGGGCGGGATGGCATTCGGCACCGCGATCTCGTGGATCTACGTGAAGGACCAGACGCAGTCGCCGACCTTCTCGTACGAGTCGGCCGCGATCCAGTCGACCGGCGGGAGCTTCGTGCAGCAGGCGAATACGTTCGGCGCGCAGGGCGCCGCCTATCTGAGCGATATCGCGCTCGGCACCCCCGCGCCGGTGACGGCGTCGTTCTATTTCACGCCGAAGAACTGCACGGGCTTCCTGTGCACGACGCTAAATCCGCTCACGCAGAACTAAGCGGGCGCGTTGCCCGCTGCTGCATTGCGCGAGTCGTTGCAACTAGCACGATCCGAGCACGTTGAATCGAGTGCCTCAGGTGCGCCGCATCCGTGGACGCATCTTTTGCCGCCGGTTTGCCGGCGGCATTTCAATTTATACGTGTGTCGGTTTGGGTACCGGGGCCGTTGAGTGCGAACTGTCTCGAAAAGCGACGTCACCCGTTGCGAAAAATCCCGTTATACGCACTCAACGCTGGCGCTCCGCCGAGATGCGCATACAGCACTTTCGACCCCGGCTCGAATTCCCCGAGCCGCACCTTGTCGATCATCCCGTGCATCGATTTCCCTTCGTAAACGGGATCGGTCAGCATGCCTTCCAGTCGTGCGCACAGCCGAATCGCTTCCAGCGTGCCGCCGCTCGGCAGCCCGTATTCGGGCCCGCCGTAACGCGTGTCGAGCACGACGTCCTGTTCGACGATATCGCGGTCCAGCCCCACCAGCTCGGCCGTATGCCGCGCGATGCGCGTGATCTGTTCGCGCGTCTGTTCCGGCTTCGCCGACGCGTCGATGCCGATCACGCGGTCCGCGCGTCCGTCGGCCGCGAAGCCCACGACCATCCCCGCCTGCGTGCTGCCCGTCACCGAGCAGACGACGACGTAGTCGAACTTGAAGCCGAGCTGCGCTTCCTGCGCCCGCACTTCTTCCGCGAAGCCGACGAACCCGAGCCCGCCGAGCGGATGCTCGGAGCAGCCGGCCGGCATCGGATACGG
>NZ_JACFYV010000385.1:0-2493 GCF_016759955.1 Burkholderia sp. KCJ3K979 | reverse complement strand
AGGTGGCGGCCGCCGCGCCGGTCGGGGCTCCAAGTGCGAGCGTGCAGCCGAGCCCGGGCCGGAAGTCGGCTTCGCGTTCGGCGAAGCCGGCGAAGGTCGCCACCGCGCGATGATGGTCGGGATCGAGCGACGGCCGCACCAGTTTCAGCAACGGATGGACGCCGGCCATGATGTCGACGTCGATCACGGACGCAGCCGGGCGGCCCGACACGAACACGCCCGAACACAGCGCCTTGGCCGCATAGCCGGTCGCGATCGGCGCGAGCCGGGACAGCATATGGCCCGTGTAGCCGATCGCGGCCACGAGCGCGAGCGCGACACCGCGCAGCATCAGCTTCTTGAGGGGAATCGTCATGCGCGAGCGTCCTCGGTGGCGTGCCGGCCGGCAACGATCCGGCAGTGTCGCAGGTTCGGGCGAGGCGGTGCAATCGCGGCCGTGTGACGTGTGGTGGCGGTCGCATGCGTTCGCGCTGCCGCGTGCCCGACGGTTCGGCCGGCGTCGCGTGGCGGCGAGTTGATATCGGGCCGGCCATCGGCCGATAATCGTCCGGCATTGCTCTCCCAGTCCCACTGTCCAACGAGATCGGAAAACGCCATGTCCTACGACAACAACAACCCGTTCGCCCGAATCCTGCGCGGCGAACTGCCGTGCGTGAAGGTCGCCGAAGACGACGCGACGCTCGCGATCATGGATCTGATGCCGCAGGCCGACGGTCACGTGCTCGTGATCCCGAAGGAGCCGGCCGCGCAGATCTTCGAGCTGTCCGGCGATGCGGCCGCGGCCGGTATCCGCATGACGCAGCGCGTCGCGGCGGCAGTGCGCGCGGCGCTCGAGCCGGACGGCGTGTTCATCGGCCAGTTCAACGGCGCGGCAGCCGGCCAGACCGTCCCGCACGTGCATTTCCACGTGATTCCGCGCTGGGAAGGCGCCGAGCTGCGGATGCATGCGCGCGACGTCGCCGACGCGGCGACGCTCGAAGCGCTCGCGCAGCGCATTCGCGCCCGCTTCGTGTAACAGCCTCATCGCGGTCGGCGCGGCCGCCGCCCACCGGCGGGCCGTTGCGCCGATCCAGCCTGTTTCAGCGGTCACACGGGGTAACACGTGTAACGGCCCGGGAAACTCGGCCGGCCACGCCCGGCGCTAGACTCCGCGCATCGTTTCATCGAGCGACAGGAAGGGGCGTTGCCTCTTCGTGCCCGCCGCCGCGTGGTGCGGTGGCGCGGCCTTCGCGCGGTGCCATTGGTCTTTCGCGCCGGGAACCGAGCCATGTCCAGACTTCTCATCACGCTTGCCCTGATCGGCGGCCTGTCCGGCTGCTACGTCGCGCCGCCGTACGGCTACGCGCCCGCGCCGGCCTACTACGGCTATGCGCCCGCGTATTACGCGCCGCCCGTCACCGTCGGCATCGGCGGCCACTTCCGCATTCGCTGATCGGTCGCGGCGCGCCGGCCGGCCGTCCTGCCTCGGTCGGCCGTCTTCGGCCTGACGATGCGCGCGAACTTCCGCGCCGCATGACGGCCGCGCACGGCACCCGGTGTGCGCAGTTCCTATACTTCACAGGAAAGCGCATCCCCGCGAGGCCGTCATGACAGTCACCCCCAAGGTCATCGTCCTGTCGAGCGTAGCCACGCTCGTCTATCTCGGGCTCGCCGTGCTCGGCAGCGGCGGGTTTGCCGCGTTCTTCTCGCATCCTCAACTGACCGTCGTCGCGATCGCGACCCTTGTGATGGCCGTCGCCGCGCTGTTCACCGAAGGCAACCTGAGCAGCGGCGAACGCGAGAACCGCGACAACCGCTGGGTGCTCGCGGCCTTCGGGGTGAGCGGCTTCCTGCTCGCGTACCTGCCGGCGCTGACCGACCGGTTCGACGTCTGGACTTTCGGCGGCGATACGGTGCGCTGGATCGGTGTCGGGATGTACCTCGTGGGCGGCGTGCTGCGCATGTGGCCCGTGTTCGTGCTCGGCAAGCGCTTCAGCGGGCTCGTCGCGATCCAGCCAGGCCATACGCTCGTGACCGGCGGCATCTACAGCCGCATCCGCAATCCCAGCTATCTCGGCCTGGTCGTCAATTCGCTCGGCTGGGCGCTGGTGTTCCGCTCGGCTGTCGGCGTGCTGCTGGTCGTGCTGACGCTCGTGCCGCTCGTCGCGCGAATCCGCTCGGAGGAAGCATTGCTGCGTTCGCAATTCGGCGCCGAATACGACGCGTATTGCGCGCGGACGTGGCGTTTGCTGCCCGGCGTGTACTGACCCCGTCATCTTTTCTCGCACCGTCGTTCGGATGCCCGTTACCGGCGTGTGCGGATGTGTTGCGACGTGTGTCTCGAACGTGCGATCGCGTGCATGATCGGCGTGTCGCGACGTGAGGTCAGACTGCCGCCGGAGCCAATCCCGACAAGGGTTTCAGCCGGATTCGGCGGGTACGTTGAATGTCTGTGATTCGTAAACAACTTGTTACCACAATGTCTACGGCAGGAATGCGGGACCGGTGCTATTC
>NZ_JACFYV010000384.1:0-2505 GCF_016759955.1 Burkholderia sp. KCJ3K979 | reverse complement strand
GTATGGCCTGGCTGGATCGCGACGAGCCCGCTGAAGCGCTTGCCGAGCACGAACACGGGCCACATGCGCAGCACGCCGCCCACGAGGTACATCCCGACAAGGGTTTCAGCCGGATTCGGCGGGTACGTTGAATGTCTGTGATTCGTAAACAACTTGTTACCACAATGTCTACGGCAGGAATGCGGGACCGGTGCTATTCTTCGCCGCAAGCTCATTGAAATGAATTGGTCCGCAGTCCGGCACAATGCCTGGCCCGACGTCGATCGATTCAGATCGTCGTACCGAGCGGACTTCGATAACCAGAATTGCGAACAAGGAAGAATACGGGAATGTGGAAGAAAATCGCCCCCGCTCTCGTCGTCGCCGCGTTGACCGGCGCGACTGCACTGCCGGCAATGGCCGGTGACTTGAACAACGCGCTCGGCGGCGCGCTCGGCGGGGTTGCCGGCGCAGCGGTCGGCGGCGCGGTCGGCGGCAGCACTGGCTCCGTCATCGGCGGCGCGATCGGCGGCGGCGCCGGCGGCGCGGTGACGTCGAACCGTCGCGAGCGCACCGGCGCGATCATCGGCGGCGCCCTCGGCGGCGGCGCGGGTACCGCGGCGGGCAACGCGATGGGCGGCCGCACGGGCGGCCTGCTGGGTGCGGCGGTCGGCGGCGGCGCCGGCGCGGCGCTCGGCGGCAACATGTCGCGCAGCTCGTACGATCGCGATCACGGCGACCGCGGCTACCGTCACCGCAAGCATCGTCACCACCGCGACTGGGACTGATCGTCGCTGGCGCGGCACGGTGCGCGATCCGCGCACCGGCGCGCCGACGGCGTCGGTATCCCGACGCGAGCTTCAGCCCGGCGCTCTGCCGGGCCGCTTCGCCGGCCAGACCGGCGATTATCTTCTGGCTTCAATCAGCCGCTGCCAGGTGCCCGATCGACGGGCCGGCAATTCTCCTCCTGCTGTTTTCTCCGTTTCTCGACGATCTCGCTTGCCGCGTCCCAATGCGCGCGGACGGGGTTGGCCGAATCACGCCTGCTTTGTCTTCGACACGTCGGCTCGTTCCAATCTGACGTGACCGTCTCCGTGCGACCCTCACGCCGCAATCCGCTGCCGCGGACGTATCGACCGCTTCCGCCTCGCCCTGCGTAACAGGATGCGTCGAGACCAGCGCATGTCCCGCCGCATTGCCGCGCCGGCGCATCGCGCGAACATCGCAACCGTCAGGATTTCCCTGATAGTCGGCACGCCGCGCAACGCATGCCGACCGCGTATCGCGGCCGCCGGCCGGTAGTGGGAAATCGAATGGATGTCATCGCAACATTTAATTGGTCGATCGCAATCGACTTCGCTATCGTCGGCGATGCTCGCGTACGGAGCCGAACCGTGCCGTCATCCGCACTTCGCCGCCTGACCCGCGAGCGCCGCGGCCCGGCCGCCGGCCCGACAACCCGGGCCGCCGTGTCCGCTGAACCGGGTGGACCCGACGCGAAGCCTGGCCGACCGAAGGCGCATGCGCCTTCAAGCCACCCCGGCAACGATGTCCCGCCGTCGCATGCGTGCCCCACGCGCATGCGAACCGCCCGATGCCGTTTGCGCCCGGGGCCGGACCAACCCATTGCCTGGATGCAATATGTCTAAGACAACGTATTACGCGCCGCATGGCGGCCACCCGCCGCAGACGGATCTGCTGACCGATCGCGCGATGTTCACCGAGGCGTACGCGGTGATCCCGAAGGGTGTGATGCGCGACATCGTTACGAGCTGGCTGCCGTTCTGGACCCACACGCGCCTGTGGGTGATCGCCCGCCCGCTGTCGGGTTTCGCGGAAACCTTCTCGCAGTACATCGTCGAAGTGAACCCGGGCGGCGGCAGCGACAAGCCCGAGCAGGACAAGAACGCCGAAGCCGTGCTGTTCGTCGTCGAAGGCGAAGCCGAGCTGACGCTGCAAGGCCAGAAGCACACGCTGAAGCCGGGCGGTTACGCGTTCATTCCGCCGGGCGCGGACTGGACGCTGCACAACGTCAGCGATGCCGCGGTGCGTTTCCACTGGGTGCGCAAGCACTATCAGGCGGTCGACGGCATTCCGCTGCCGGACGCGTTCGTGACCAACGAGCAGGACGTCGAGCCGATCCCGATGCCGGGCACCAACGGCGCATGGGTGACGACGCGCTTCGTCGACATGAGCGACATGCGTCACGACATGCACGTGAACATCGTGACGTTCGAGCCGGGCGGCGTGATTCCGTTCGCCGAAACGCACGTGATGGAGCACGGCCTGTATGTGCTGGAAGGCAAGGCGGTCTATCGCTTGAACCAGGACTGGGTCGAGGTGGAAGCCGGCGACTTCATGTGGCTGCGCGCGTTCTGCCCGCAGGCATGTTATTCGGGTGGGCCTGGGCGGTTCCGATATCTGCTGTACAAGGATGTGAACCGTCACATGAACCTGACGCTGAATCCGGCGCGCTGAAGCGCCGCGCAAGTCGGATATGAAAGCCCGCCGGTGTTTGCCGGCGGG
>NZ_JACFYV010000383.1:0-2566 GCF_016759955.1 Burkholderia sp. KCJ3K979 | reverse complement strand
CGTCGCCGCCGCGATCGAATCCCCGACGGCGGCCCCGTCGGCGGTCGGCACCGGCACCGGCGGCGACATGCCGCGCCCGGCGCGCCACACGGCCTCGAAATACTTGCGGGTGGACGTCAGCATGTCGGTGACGAGCTTGCCCATCAGCCGGTATTCCCAGTACGGGAACAGCCGGCTCGCGGCGATCGCGATCATGCAGCCGACCACCGTGTCGATCGCGCGTTCGCCGATGATCCGCATGCTGCCCGGCGCGAGCAGGTGAAACATCAGCAGCACGTACGACGACGTGAACACGACGCTCGCCGCATAGTTGAACAGCAGCAGGCTGTAGCTCATCACCATCGACCCGAACATGATCGCGATCAGCAGGTGCGTGTCCTTGACCGTGTAGATCAGCGCGACGCTCGCCGCGCAGCCGATCAGCGTACCGACGATACGCGCCGCGTTGCGCTGCTTGGTCAGCGAATAGCCGGGCTTCAGGATGATGATGGTCGTCATCACGATCCAGTACGCGTTGGTGAGCGGCAGCAGCCGGCCGATCCAGAAGCCGACCGCCACCGCGATCGTCACGCGCAGTGCATGGCGAAAGCTCGGCGAGCGCATGTTCAGGTTCGAGAAGATCAGCAGCGGCGACATGCGGCGGCGCTGCAGGAAGCGCGTGAGCGCCTTGTCGATCTTCAGTTCGGTTTGCTGCGGATCGGCGTGGCCCGACAGGTTGCGGCGCATCCTGTCGATCAGGCGCGTCGCGCTCCAGATGCGCCGGAACGTCGCGACCACGGCCGCATAGGCTTCCGCGTGGGTGGCCGCGAAGTTTTTCTTGCGCATCAACTCGATCTCGTACTCGATCGCGCGCAGCTCGGCCTTCACGCTGATGTGCGAATGCGGCGCGCGGTTTTCGAGCACCGCGAGGCCGACCTCCTCGAGATCGGCCGCGGCCTTGCGGATCAGGTCGCGATAGAAAATGATCAGGTCCGAGCCGCCGAACGTGTTGCGCACGAGCGGGTAATCGGTGTGCGCGCCGACGAACAACTCGTGCAGGTCGACGCTGTTGATGAACAGGTTGTACATCGTCGTGCGGCCGGGATCGAGCTTGCCGCGCCGCAGCTTCGGCAGGTTGCGCAGCACGATGTCGCGCGCGGTTTCCTGCGTTTCGACCGCGGTGATCTGCCGGGCGACGAGATTGCGGTAGCACTCGTCGAGATCGGCGTCGAGGTCGTAGAACTGCGCGCGTGCGAGCAGATAATCGGCGCAGGCGAACAGGCTTTCGGCCAGCGCCTGCTGCTCGATCCGGCGCGCCTGCCATTGCGACACGAGCGTGGCCCAGTACGTGTACCAGAGGCCGCCCGCGAGAATCCAGCCGGCGTTGACGAACGCCTGCAGCGGCGTGAACTTCTCCTCGAGCGTCATCACCATCATGAACAGCGTCGCGAAGCTGATCTGCGGCCAGCGGTTGCCGTAGACGACGATCAGCGACAGCACGAACGTGAGCGGCACGATCGTGAGCCACAGCGCGAAGATGTTCGGGGTCGCGAGGCCGGTCGCGAGCGCGGCCAGGAAGCCGATCACGCTGCACGCGAGCATTTCGTTGTGCTTGTACTTCAGCGGGCCCGGCATGTCGACCACGCACGCGCCGAGCGCGCCCGTCGAGATCGTGAAGCCGAGCTCCCGGTTGTGAAACACGATCAGGCACAACACGGCCGGCAGCGACACGCCGACCGCGATCCGTAGGCCGCCGAAAAAGTACTGGCTGTAGAAAAACTTTCTGATTTCGACCGAATAGCGCATCGATGGGCTGAATGACAGACGAAGACGCCGGGGCGGCGTATTGACTGGCGACGAGTCTATCGTATTTCGCGGCTCGCAAAAGCTGGCTGTCCGGACGATGGCCGTGGCTGCGGCCCTTTGCTATCCTTGGTCATCCTGTTCGCCCGGCCCCGTCGGTGCGAGGTTCCGACGCCCGCCTCATGCTCCATCTCTTCTATTCGAACCGTCACGAAACGCTGGCCGACGCGCTGCTCGAGGATCTGGCCGCGTTCCCGGCCCGCAACGGCCCGTGGGCGCCGCAACAGGTCATCGTGCCGAGCGCGGCGCTGCGCCGCCGTCTCGAGCTCGACATCGCCGCGCGCAATGGCGTGTGCGCGAACGTCGAGTTCACCTATCTCGCGCAGTGGCTGTGGGCGCAGATCGGCCGCGTGCTGACGGTGCCCGCGCGCTCGCCGTTCGCACCCGACCGGCTCGTGTGGCGCTGCTACCGGCTGTTCGCGCAGGCGGCCGATGGTGCGCCGTGGCTCGCGTCGCCGCGGCTCGCCGCGTATCTGTCGGCCTCCGACGATGCGATGCGCTACGAACTGGCCCATCGCGTCGCGGCCGTGCTCGATCACTACCTGACCTATCGCCCCGAATGGCTGGCCGCGTGGCAGGCCGGCGAATCGATGCTCGCGGGCGACGCCGCGCCGCGCGGGATCAGCGACGCCGCGCGCGACGACGAGCGCTGGCAGGCCGCGCTGTGGCGTGCGCTGCTCGCCGAGCTGAGCGACAGCGGCACGCCGCCGGCACACCGCTTCCT
>NZ_JACFYV010000382.1:0-2572 GCF_016759955.1 Burkholderia sp. KCJ3K979 | reverse complement strand
CGCGTGTACGCGTGCTGGCCTCGAAGAACAGGTTGCCGAGCACCGCGCCTTCGAGCACGCGCGAAATCTTGTGGCGGCGCGCGATCGGCTGCATGACATCCGCCACGCGGAACAGCGCCTCGACCGAATCCCGCGAGAACTGGTCGACGGAGATCAGTTGCGGCTTGCCTTCGAACAGGAATTGCTTCGCAAGCCCTTGTTTGTCTACGCTTTGCGTATAGTTCTCGCCGTCCGGCGCCGAGCGCTCGACGATTTCCGACACGAAGCGCTCGACGATCTCGGGCATCCCGCGCGATTCCTGCGAATCGTCCGGAAGCAGCCAGGTATCCAGCGCGCGCCGGCTGACGCCGATGCGATTCGCGAATGCCTCGCGGGTCATGTTGAGGCGGCGCATCGCGTCGCGGAGGAAGGCTTGCTGGGGAACGGTCATCGGCGGCTCCTGGGCGGAAAATATACGCGATGCGTATATTAGTTCCTGGCGCGATGAAGTCAAGAAAATTCTGCGCGCATGCGCGGTGGGGTGCGCATGACACTCGGCGGAGCCGTACTGGCGCGCGGCCTGCGTCTCCGTATAATCAGGTCAGGCCCCGTGTCCGGCAGTCTGCCGGGCGCCAGCCGCACACGATTCGCCCGGTCGGGCATGTTGATTCGAAGGAGAATGAGAATGACGCGTACGATTGCTGCAATGCTGCTGGTGGTGACCGCGGCGCTCGCCGGTTGCAATACGGTCGCCGGCGTGGGCCAGGACATTTCGAAGGGCGGCCAGGCGATCAGCGATTCGGCTGAAAAAGCCAAGTAAGCCGACCGGTTCCGGTATGCAGAAGGCGCCGGCCTTCCCGCGATTGCGGGGAGGCTCGGCGCCTTTTTTACGCGCGGGTCGATGCCGGTGGCGTCAGGCGCGTTCCACGAACGCGTAGCGGCCTTCCACCTTGCGCGGCGTGAACCAGCCGTAGTCGGGGAACAACCGGGTGCGGACGAACCACACGTAACCGACCAGCACGACCGTGATCGCGAGGCTCGGCAGCGCGGCCGCCGGATCGCGCCCGAGATCGGCGACGGCCTTCGGTATCTGCAGCAGCGACAGCACGATGAACGCGTGATACGCGCCGACCCGATGGGTCGCGAAGCCCCAGATGAACAGCAGCGACAGCGGCACGGTCAGCGCAAGGAAGACGGTGACGAGGACGTTGCCGGCGCCGGATACGAAGAAGTAGTACGCAAGCATCAGGCTGATGACCAACTGGGCGATGCCGAGCGCGATCAGGATCCGGACGTGCACCTTGTTGTTGCGGCAGCGTTCGGGGTCCGGGCGCGATGCGATCAGGTGCGCGAGCACGCGATCCTTGAGCCCCTGTCCGGACAGCTCGGCCAGCGCATCGGCCTTCCTCGTTCCCGCGGACAGCAGCACCGCGATTCTTGTTTTGGCTTCCTTCCTGTTCATTGCTTGGCGGATTGTTGTTCGATGGTTGTCAAAGGGTGTGGCCACGCGAATATTGCATCTTGCGCAGTCGTGCGCAACGGTTTTGCGGTGCGAGGACACATTCCTACAGTCGCCGGCTGCATCGCGGAAAGGTAGCGATCGGCAGGCGATGCGACGGCAGGGTGCCGGAGCCCTTTTCGCCGCGAGGCAATGAACGCGCGAGTCAGTCGATGGCGGTCCGCGCGGCGAGCGGAGCGCGTGATGCGCCAGGCGGCTCGCGCCGTCGCGTCGCGCCGACGAGCATGCCGGCGACGACGAGCGCGATGCCCGCGACACGCGTGCCGGTCAGCGTTTCGCCGAACAGCGCGACCGCGAACAGCACGGCCGAAACCGGCGCGACCGCCGTGAACAGGGCCGCCTCGGTGCCGCTCGTACGGGCCGAACCCGCATACCAGCACAGGTAGCCGAGCACGGTCGGAATCAGCGCGTAGTAGACGATCGCCGATACGGCGCGGACGGTCCAGCCGCTCGCCACTGCTTGCCATTCGAACGCGGCCGGCACGAGTGCGAGCATGAAGCCGAGGCCCGACATCGCGGTGGAGAGCGCGAGCGGCGGTAACGGCGCGGCAAGCCGCCGGTTGAGCAGGATGAAGACCGCTTCGCATGCGACGGCCGCCAGCACCAGCGCATCGCCGGCAAGTGTTTGCAGCGACGGCATCGCGTGGCCCGGCGCGAACGTGACGAACAGCACGCCGGCCGTGGCGAGCGCGGCGGCCAGCCAGTCGCGCGGCGTCTGCCGCTCGCGCAGCACGACGGCCGCGATCAGCGTCGACATGGCCGGCAGCGTGCCGAGCATCACACCCGCATCGAGCGGTGACGACAGTTTCGTGCCGCTGATCAGCAGCACCGTATAGCCGACGCCGCCCGCCGCCGCCTGGATGACGAGCAGCACGGCGTCGCGTGCGGAAATGCGCGGCCAGCGCATGCGCTGCGCGCGCATCAGCGCGAACAGCAGCGGGGTCGCGATCAGGAAGCGCAGCGCGGTGGCCGCGAACGGCGGCAGGCCGCCGGCCGCGAGACGGCTCGCGACGACGGTGCTGCCGACGCCCGCCATCGCGGCGGCGAGATAGAGATAGCCAATCAGTCGTGTCT
>NZ_JACFYV010000381.1:0-2589 GCF_016759955.1 Burkholderia sp. KCJ3K979 | reverse complement strand
GTGCCGCGCGGCGGCACGCCGGGCGCCGCGCCCGCGCTGACGAGCGCGAACCTGCCGCCGATCTCGACCGCGCCGGGCGCGAACGCGATCGCGACCGGCGTCGGCACAATCGACGTGCCGCTCTGACGGCGCCCGCCACGCGTTCTCCAGCAAGCCGGACCGTCGTCCGGCTTTTTTATTGACGTCGCCTGGAATCGGTCCCGTACGGCCTTTTATCCGAATGGCGAGCGCTGTAACAAATTATTACTTTACGGCGATAAATCCGGAACCTAATATGCGCCGGTATTTTCACTTAATTTAATAAATTCCAGACACGAGAATATTCCTTTCCGTTTAGTTAATCGATCCTTTCGATTTTATTCAATCGACTCGAATCCCGGCTGATCGCCGTTTCGCGATTAATCGGTATCTCGCCGAGGGGGATCGTTCGTCTATTCGAAGTGAAGACGCTTTTCCGGGCGGGCTTTGCACGGCGTTATTTTGTCCGTCTTTTTTGTTGCGCCTGCAAATTCACGGAATGAATCCGTATTGCAGCGAATCATTGAATTGTCGTTGGCAATGGAATTGATTCCATTGTGCGGTTGCAAAAAACATGGGTGGGGTAAATCGTGCCGATCGGTATTCGCCGATCCGGTAAAAAACTCGGAGTGCGTCGCATAACGAATGCATTCCCGGTGCGGAGCGCCGGCGCAAATGATCCTTTGCGGCCGGCGGTATTTATCGTTCTGTTCGAGAGGCAATAATGACGACACGGAAGTCCTTGAAAGACGGTTTCGCGCTATTCGGAACGACCTTGAGCGTACCGCTCGCCGCCGCAGCGGCCGCGGCGCTGCTCGTCACGGGGTGCGGCGGCGACGACGGGCCGAGCCCGAGCGCATCGGCCGCCACCGCGGCTGCGACGACCAGCGGCAGCACGTCGGCCGCCACCGACGCAACGGCCGCCGCCGCGGCCGACCAGCCGTACGTCGACACCGACGTGTACGGCACCGGGCCGAACGACGCGGTCACGGATTCGACGGAAGGCGCCGCGGTCGTGCACCGCCAGGTCACGATCGGCGGCAAGACGATCAAGTACACGGCCACCACCGGCCACCTGACGACGATCGATCCGGTCACGTCGGCGCCGAACGCGAAGATGTTCTACGTCGCGTACACGCAGGACAATCCGGACCCGTCGAAGCCGCGTCCGGTCACGTTCTTCTACAACGGCGGCCCCGGTTCGTCGTCGGTCTACCTGCTGCTTGGCTCGTACGGGCCGAAGCGCCTGCAGTCGTCGTTCCCGAACTTCACGCCGCCCGCGCCGTACAAGCTGCTCGACAACCCGGACAGCCTGCTCGACCGTACCGACCTCGTGTTCATCAACCCGGTCGGCACCGGTTATTCGACCGCGATCGCACCGGCGAAGAACAAGGACTTCTGGGGCACCGACCAGGACGCGCGCTCGATCGACCGCTTCATTCAGCGCTACCTGACCAAGTACTCGCGCTGGAATTCGCCGAAGTTCCTGTACGGCGAGTCGTACGGCACCGCGCGCAGCGCGGTCGTGTCGTGGGTGCTGCACGAGGACGGCATCGACCTGAACGGGATCACGCTGCAGTCGTCGATCCTCGACTATGCGAACGCGCTGTCCGCGCCGGGCACGTTCCCGACGCTCGCGGCCGACGCGTTCTACTGGAAGAAGACGACGCTCAACCCGACGCCGACCGATCTCGACGCGTACATGGTCCAGGCCCGCAACTACGCGGACAACACGCTCGCGCCGCTCGCGCAGAAGCCGAACCCGCAGGACGGCGGCTTCGTGAACGTGCGGCTGAACCTGAAGCTCGCGACCGCGCAGCAGATGGGCGCGTACATCGGCACGGACCCGACGTCGCTGATCCAGACCTTCGGCAACCCGGCCGCGCTCGGCAACGTGCCGTCGTCGGATGACAACCCGCCGTACACGTTCTTCCTGACGCTGGTGCCGGGCACGCAGATCGGCCAGTACGATGGTCGCGCGAACTTCACGGGCAAGGGCATCGCGCCGTACATCCTGCCGAACTCGGGCAGCAACGATCCGTCGATCACGAACGTCGGCGGCGCGTACACGGTGCTGTGGAACAGCTACATCAACACCGACCTCAAGTACACGTCGACGTCGTCGTTCGTGGACCTGAACGACCAGGTCTTCAACAACTGGGACTTCAGTCACATCGACCCGACCGGCGCGAACAAGGGCGGCGGCAATACGCTGTACACGGCCGGCGACCTGGCGTCGACGATGAGCGTGAACCCGGACCTGAAGGTGCTGTCGGCGAACGGCTATTTCGACGCCGTCACGCCGTTCCACCAGACGGAGCTGACGCTCGCGCAGATGCCGCTCGATCCGACGCTCAAGGCGCAGAACCTGACGATCAAGAACTACCCGTCGGGCCACATGATCTACCTGAACGACGCGTCGCGGACCGCGCTGAAGGGCGATCTCGCCAGCTTCTACGACGGTATCCTCGCGAACCGCACCGCGCTGCAACGCGTGCTGAAACTGCAGGCGCGCACGCAGCAGATGAAGCAGCAGAAACTGCGGCAGCAGGGGCAGTAAGCGTGGCGGGC
>NZ_JACFYV010000380.1:0-2639 GCF_016759955.1 Burkholderia sp. KCJ3K979 | reverse complement strand
GTCCGCATCGGCGACGCTCACGACGCCTTCGCCGACCAGGTGATACACCTCGCGGAACAGCGCGGCCGCGAGCCGGTTCGCGACGTGGCCGGTCATCTCCTTGTTCAGCACGATCGTCTGCTTGCCGAGCGCATCGTAGAACTGCTTCACGCGCGCGATCACGTCCGGGCTGGTCGCGTCGCCCCCGACCAGCTCGACGAGCGGGATCAGGTGCGGCGGATTGAACGGATGCGCGATCAGGCAGCGTTCCGGATGCTTCGCGCAGGCCGTCTGGATCTCCGACATCTTCAGGCCCGACGAGCTGGACGCGATCGGCACGTGCGCGGGCAGCACGTCGTCCATCTGGCGATAGAGCGCACGCTTCAGGTCGAGTCGCTCGGGGCCGTTCTCCTGCACGAAATCGACGCCGTCGAGCGCACGCACGAGATCGGCGTCGAACGACAGCCGCGCGCAAAGCTCGGCGGCCCGCTCGCCGAGGAATGCGGCGAGCGCGTCGCGCAGCCGTGCATCGGCCTGCGGCGCCGGGTCGGTCGCGACGACGTCGAAGCCCTGCGTCAGGTAGAAAGCGGCCCAGCTTGCGCCGATCACGCCGGCGCCGACGATCGCGATACGTCGAATGTCCATGGTTGTCCCGTGTGGTTGGTCTGCGGATATGCCGCGGCGATTGTCGCATCGAATCCCGCGCGCAGGCGTCGACGCGGATTGCACCTTCCCTCTTGAAATGCGTGGCGACGGCCACTAATTAAGCGTCGTCGGGCAGTGCCGCATGCCACGCACCGCCCCCGTATCGACCCAGTGGAGCCACCCGTCGCGCCCGCCGCAGGCGACGCGCGGTCACGTCTCCCGCGTTCCCTGTTCAGGAGGACCAACATGAGCGGTATCCATTTCGGCAACGATCTGTTCGACGAATTCGCCCGCGTGCAGCGGCAGATGGCGAGCCTGCTCGGCGAACGCCCGTCGGGCATCCGTGCGGGGCGCGCCGGCACGTTTCCCGCCCTCAACGTCGGCGCGACCGACGACGCGATCGAGATCGTCGCGTTCGCACCCGGCATGGCCGCGGCCGACTTCGACGTATCGATCGACAAGGATCTGCTGACGATCAGCGGCGAGCGCAAACCGGCGCCGCGCACCGAAGGCGACGACGTGCGCACCTATGCACAGGAGCGCTTTCACGGCGCGTTCCGCCGCGTGGTCGAACTGCCGCGCGACGCGGACCCCGACCAGGTCAGCGCCCGCTACGAAAACGGCTGCCTGCTGATTCGCGTCGGCCGGCGCGAGGCCTCGAAGCCGCGTGCGATCACCATTCAGTAACCTTCAGGATACCGACATGAACACGAACCCGACCCTGGCCGAACGCCAAACCACCCCCGTTCATCCGGCCGCCGCGGAAGCCGCGCGCCGACCCGCGATCACCCCGTCCGTCGACATCGTCGAGGATCAACGCGGCGTCACGCTGCGCGCCGACCTGCCCGGCGTGCCGCGCGAGAATCTCGACGTGAAGGTGCACGACAACACGCTGACGATCGAAGCCGCGACGCAGTTCGACACGGCGGCCGACCTGCGCGTGCGGCATGCGGAAATCCGTTCGACGCGCTATGCACGGTCGTTCGTGCTGAGCGCCGACCTCGACACGTCGCGGATCGACGCGAACCTGCGCGACGGCGTGCTGACGCTGACGATCCCGCGCCGCGAGGAAACACGCCCGCGCCGCATCGACGTGACGGCCGGCAATGCGTGAGCGTCGACGCGTGTCCTGACGCGACGCGCATGAAAAAGCCCCGCTCCGGCACGATGCCGGGCGGGGCTTTTTTGCATCGGGCCGCGCGCGCTCAAGCGCGCGGACGGCAGATTCAATCGAAATCGAACAGATCGAACACCGACTTCTTGCGACGCCGGCCGTCGTGCCGGTCACGCCCGTCGTGCGAGCGCGCGTCGCGCCCCCAGCCGTCGTCGCGGCCGCGCGGCGCGTGCGCATCGTGCTGCACTGGCGCCGTGTCGCGTCGCGCCGGCGCGTCACCGGTTTCGCGGGCGAGCAGCTTGTCGAGTTCGCCGCGATCGAGCCACACGCCGCGGCAGGTCGGACAGTAATCGATCTCGATCGACTGGCGCTCGGCCATCAGCAGGTCGGGCGTCTTGCAGACAGGGCATTTCATCGCGTTTCTCCTTTCCGTGCGAATTTCATCCGGATTCCATATGAGGTGCGCGAGCCGGCTGCCACAGCGGCCGGCATCACGCGCGCCCGCTTAGTCGCGCGCCACCTGCCCCGCCCGCTTCGCCTTGGCCCGCCGCGCCAGCATGTTCATGCCCTCGACGAACGCCGAGAACGCCATCGCCGCATAGATGTACCCCTTCGGCACGTGCGAACCGAACCCTTCGGCGATCAGCGTCATGCCGATCACGACCAGGAACGACAGCGCGAGCATCACGATCGTCGGGTTGCGGTCGATGAAGCGTGCGAGCGGCTGCGCGGCGAACAGCATCACGCTGACGGCGACGATCACGGCGACGAACATGATCGGAACGTGCTCGGTCATGCCGATCGCGGTCACGATGCTGTCGATCGAGAACACGATGTCGAGCATCACGATCTGGCCGATCGCGGCCCATACCGTCAGGCCGGCCGCGCCGGCGGCCCCGCC
>NZ_JACFYV010000037.1:0-42163 GCF_016759955.1 Burkholderia sp. KCJ3K979 | reverse complement strand
GTCCGGCCTCACGCACCAACGGCTTTAAACGTGATTCGACACTCTATGTCGATTCACGGTAAATCAAGGGGTTAGCGTCCCTTCCACTGTACAGACGTACAGCACAAATCGACGCGCTTGGGTGATAATTGGGGGACTGAGTACGCAAACTCTCCCCAAGGCACTCCCCACGATGGCTTCGATTACTCCCTACAAAGACGGTTGGCGCGCGCAGATTTCGGTTAAGCCCGATCCCGCCAGCAAACCCGTTCGCGATTCACAGACCTTTCGAACACAGCGCGAAGCTAAGGCTTGGGCAGCGGCGCGCGAGCACGAATTACGGAAGCAGGCCGCGCAACGGCCGGCCGAGCGCTACACCTTGCGCGCCATGTTGGAGCGCTACGACGCGGAGATAATCCCGGCGAAGCGCGGCGCGCGCCCGGAGTCGATGCGGCTGCGAGCGTTCCTCCGCAACTTCCCTATGCTGGCCGACAAGACACTAGCCGACGTCACGACTCCCGATCTAGCGGAATGGCGTGATGCGCGATTGCGGGGATTCGTGGGGAGTGATGGGCAGCAGGTTCCGGCCGTGGGTGTGGCGTCAGTCCTGCGTGATATTAGCTGGCTGAGAAACGCATTCTCAGTCGCGCGCAAGGAATGGCGCTGGATGGATGCCAACCCGTTCGAGGGGTTCCGGCTACCCGCCGACGCGCCGCCTCGTGACAGGCGCGTTTCGCCCCTTGAGGTGAAGTTGCTTTGTAGGCAATTGGGCTATCGCACAGGCGTTCCGCCGCAATCGTTGCAGCAGGAAACGGCGCTTGCGTTTTTGATCGCGCTGCGGTCGGCTATGCGCGCGGGCGAGATATTGGCGCTCGGGAAAGGCACGCTCGACTTCGACAAGCGGGTCGCGCGGGTGCCTCACAAGACGCAGCATTTGACGGGTAGGCCGCGTGAGGTGCCGTTGACCCGGCAAGCGGTGAGGCTTCTGCGTGTTGTAGCCGATAAGGAGCGGTGCTTTGCGATTTCAAGTCAAAGCCTCGACGCTCTTTTCCGAAAGGCGCGGGAGCGGCTGGCTGCTGTGTACCCGTCCATTGCCACAGTGCATTTTCACGATAGCCGGGCCGAAGCATTGACCCGACTATCCCGGAAGGTAGACGTGATGACTTTGGCGCGGGTGAGCGGCCACGCCGACCTCAAGATATTGCAGCGGACGTATTACCGTGAATCCGCTGCTGATATTGCCGCTCGGTTAGCTACCCTGTAGTGCGGCGTCAACTTGGCTGATGGGGATGCGTCCGCATTTGTTGAGTCGGAGTGTCCCCATGCCGACCATCTTGCTCACGGTGTGGCGGCTCAACCCCATCATTTCGGCCGCTTGTTGGATAGTCACGTGTGCTGGCCGAGGGTGCGTCTCCGCATAGAGTTGCACTGCGCGCCGCGCGAGGTTCAAGACTTCGCCTGCTTCGATCATTGCGCGCCCCCGCTGTCGTCTCCGTTTGCCTTCGGCGGCGGCGCGGTATCAATCATTGCCTGATAGACGGCCGCTGCTGTCCATGGGCCGCCAACGCCAACCGGCAACGCCCAATGCCCGGCGTCTTTCATTACGCCGGTCGGTTGGACCGGTACGAGTATCCAGCCCGCCGGGTTGTCGGTAGATGCCGCGCGAGCGTTTGCGATTGCCAGGGCAAAATCGCCCGCAAGCTCGCTTCGAATGTACTGAGTGAAAGTGTCGTTGCCAACTGCCGCGCGAAGGTGTCGAACCAGATATTCGCGGGCGGCATCTGCGCCAGCCTCTGACCACTCGAATGCCGCATGGCGGTTTGCAGGTGCAGCGGCACCGCAATCGCACGGTGCGGGCTTGGGCGGCGACGTGAGCAACAACATGTTCAGGCTTGCGCAGTTCGGCTTGTGCGCCGGCACTGCTGCGGGCTGCTCGACAGGGGATGCGGCGAGAAGGTGCATACGCTTTCGCAGTTCGTCTGCGTGCTCACCGATTCTCGTTGCCAGCTTCTTGTCGGTACGCCCATATGACAGTAGGCCGGCAGCCGTTACAACGTCAGTCAGAAACTGCGTGATTTCCGTCAGCGCATCAGCGCGGCTCTTATCGGTTGTCATGCTTTTCCCTTCGTATGGCATTTGTAGCAGCGGCCGAACATTTGCAGGTCGCGGGTAGTGGTCTGTTTCTCGCATGCGGGGCATCGGGGTCGCTTGAGGGTGTAGACCTGCATGCGTTGCGTCTTGTCGCGGTAGTCCGCGAGGGTTCGGGGAATGGTCGAGTGCATGTTTAAACAGGCTGCTTGAGTTGCTTTGCGACGGCTGCTGCGCGGCTCTGCGAACAGCCAAGAAATTTTCGAATCTCGATGACGGTTGCCCGTAGCTGATTCGCCTCTACGGCGGCGCGGGCGCGTTCTAGGTCGGTATCCGATCGGGCGACGGTCACGACCTGCGAATGGCGCTTCTGGTTTGCCTTGTTGAGCGCGCTTTGGCTGATGCGCTCGGCAATCGAGTTCGGGACGACGTGCTCATGCGGCAAGTGGGCCGGAGCGTGAACCGGAGTCGTAGCCACAAAGCCTCCGGTCGCGAGCCTGTCCGGCGGTGGCTTGGCGTCATCACTGTTGGCTGCGCGCTTGGTCATGGGGGTAACGGCGGCGGTCACGTCGGCAGGGGCGAGGGCAATCGTCCAGCACAGGCAGGCGACGCCCTCAAGCACGGCGGCGAACAGCATCCCAATCACGACAGACGAAAGGCCGAGCGCGGCGGTCATCGGGTCACGCGCCGCCGCGTCACGCTCGACGGTCACGCGGTCACGTCTAGCGGAGTCACGCGCCGCCATGTCGCTCTCAACGTCAAGCGCTTGAATTTCGCCGGCAAGTCTTGCCCTGCGCGCCTGCAAGTCGGGGCAGGCGCGACGGCATCGCTCGGCCTGCGCCTGAGCGAGCTTGCCCGCTATGGCGGCGCGGTCACGCGCGATAGTCACAGGGTCACGTGACGCAGTAACGGGGGCGGCGGTAACGTGACTAGCCCTGTCGTCGCCAGCATGACTGGCCGCGAACACGAAAAACGTAGCGTGGCCGTAGCAGGTCGCCGCCATCGCCGCCGCCCAAATTGCGAAGCCGATCAGTCGGGCCGGCGCAGACTTTCCGCGCGTCAATGCGGGAATCAGGTGGGCCGCTACGACGAGTACGACGCCCATTGCGATCAACAGGGCGCGCTCGCTTTCCCATCCGCCGCGCTGCGTGCCTGCGACGGCAGACAGGCCGATGGCAGTTGCCGTAGCGGTCGCGGCAATGGTCGCGGAAATGATTCGGTTGTTCATGCTGCGTAGCTCGGGGCGTGAATGTCGGGGTCGTAATTGCGATCAGCAAAATCGGGATCGCCGGGGTATCTGTCCGTGCCGTCTGCGCGTTTCCAGCAGTACAGCGAGCCGCGCCGATGGGGGAACCAGTAGCCGGCGCACCCGCAACATGCGAGCGTGGTGTTCCGGCGGTTCATCCATTTGTCGACGCGGTAATCGCGTCGACCACAGGTGCGACACGCTGGTGGCGTCTCATATTCGGAAAGCAGGCGGGGTAGGCAACAGCGCGTTTCGCAGCGCCTGCACCGGACGTGCTGACGCGTGGCGCTCATTGCTCGACGTGAAGGCGGAAGTAGTCATAGAGGCGGCTCGCCAGCGCATGAGCAAGGCCGAATTGGTCGCGGGTGCCGACTACTTCACCCTGTGCGCCGTCAGTCACGCGGTAGTCGTTCTTGCCTGCGTGCCAAACCGTGAAACGACCGGCCGCGCCTGCGAAGCGCCAGCCCTCCGCGCGTTGCGGAATTTCTTTCTTTGCTGCGCGTCGCTTGGCTCGTTGCGGGTGAGCCAGCGTCACGTCGCGGTAGCCGATTGCCGCAATCAGACCCGCATCAGCGGGAAGCGGGCGATTCATCTGCGCGGCGTTCCAGCCCTTCGCGTACTCCGTGATTCGATCCTTTTCCATCGCGATTACCTGTCGGTTCGTTACGATGGAAATGATGTTACCTAAGGGGAATTGTCAGGTCAATACCCGAGGGAAAGTTTTCGGGTAAAAAAAAGAGCCCTCAGGGGCGTGGCTCTCTTTGGGCGGGGGTCAGTAGCGGACTACTTTGGATCGTATTACGCCGATTACGCGGGCGTCGCTGCTAAGACGTGTGATGCCCTCCGGCCAATCAGGGTTGAGCGCTCGCAGGTAGCGTTCACGGCCTTCGACGTATACCTGGCGGAACAGCGGTTCCGGCTCGCCGGGGATTTCGACCAATACGAGCGCGCCCCCGTCTACAGTCTGCGCCGGCTCCACAAGGATCAGGTCGCCGTCGCGAAACGACGGTTCGCCGGCCGGGTTGTACATCGATAGCCCTCGCACTCTCAGGTAATACGATTCGTCCAGCACCTGAAACGGCGCGGCAATCCATTCTTCTACTGCGGCATTCAATCTCTCGGTCTCCAAGGCACTCGCCCACGATATGAGCGGGACTCGCTGCACCGCGCCGAATTTTGGGGCGGCTTCAACGTTCGGACCCTTGATATTACCTTTGGTATTGGTTATTTGAACAGTCTTGACATTTCTTACAAGTCGAAGGATTGGCTCATTTCCGTCCAGCGAGCCGCGCGGAATACCGATGGCATCCTCGACCTGCGACACCATTTCCCCGCCCATGCGCTTCCGCCCGTCCTTGCCGTCGGGCCACAGCATGCGGGCGACGTATGAATCAGTTTTCCCGATTTTCCGGGCCAGTTCCGACGCCTTGCCATTGCACAGGTCGTCGCGAATTTCGGTGAGTCGAAGGCGGCGGTGTTCGTACTTGTCCATGCGTGAAGGGAATTGAGCCCCGTTAGTTGTTCATTACCTCCCATCCTACAGGGGCGGCGACATTTTCTCAAAGGTAAGAACCTTGGGTGTTGTGCGTAAACAATAAGGCTTCATCGCGTAAGGCTCCCCGAGGTAACAAAACGGTTGCGATAAAATGTTACCCGGAGTAAAGTGTGCGTCATGGTTCAACGGAGCCTTTATGGAAAAACTCAAGGTCTTTCTTAACTCGCTCACGACGGCGAAGCAGCGCGAGTTTGCGCAGCGCGTCGGAACGAGCATCAACTATCTGCGCAAGGCGATTTGCAGGAAACAGCAGCTCGGCGCGGCCTTCTGCATCGCGATTGAGCGGGAATCGGGCGGCGCGGTGTGTTGTGAGGATTTGCACCCATCCGCTGATTGGGCGTTTCTGCGTAAGGGGGCGTAGTGGCGATTCAGCGCGCAGCAAGGCCACAAAGCAACTTTTACATACTCGACAAAGCCATCAGCGAGGATCGGCGTTTGTCGTGGGCGGCGCGGGGAATGCTGGTCTACCTACTCGGAAAGCCTGACGGCTGGCGAGTCAGCCGAACGGCATTAGTGAACGAAACGGAGGGCACGCGAGCGCATACGCGCCGCGACGGTGTACTGGCGATCCTGTCGGAACTGATAGAGGCCGGATACATCACGCGGCAAGCGGCACGAGGGAGCGCCGGGAAGTTGGCGGGGTACGACTATCTGGTGTCGGAAATCCCCGTGTTGCCGGGTACGGCTCAACCGGATACGGCTCAACCGGGTACGGCTCAACCGGATACGGCCAATCCGACACTAGTAAGTACTGATGTTAAGCAAGGATTGAACAAAACCAAGGATCGAGCTAAGGCGGTTGCGCCGCCAAAGCGTGTTTCGAAGCGCGAGCAGTCAATTGCGTTTCTCGTAAGTCAGGGTGTGGACGAGCAGCACGCAGCCGACTGGATGACGGCCCGCAACGGCAAAGAGGTGACGGCGACGGTGTGGGAGACGGTTCAGCGCGAGGCGGCAAAAGTGGGTATGACGCCAGCGCAGGCAGTCCAGTACGCGGCCGGTGCCTCATGGCAGGGCTTTAAAGCGGATTGGTTTCGAAACAATGCGGGTGCGAAGCAACAAGCGCCGAGCCGACGCGATGAACAGCGCTCCGGATCGTATGCCGCGTTGTTCCCGAACGGTATGCCGGGTCAGGCGGGTTACTGCGACGCGCCGCGCGACGACCGAACGATTGACGGCGATGCACGATGGATCGATGGGGGTGCGGATTGATGGAGGTTGCAGCGGGCGGCGCGCAGCAGTCGCGCATTGATGCCGCGATGGATTACGTCTTTGCCGAGTTGTTGGGCCTGTTCGGCAGGCAGTTCGTGGCGAAGTTCGAAAGCGGGGAAATGGTCGGTGGGGAGGATTCGGGGATCGCGAACATGCGCCGAGCATGGGAGCAGCGGATCGTAGACGCGAAGCTGACTCCCGGTGACTTGCGGCGCGGCATCCGGGGCTGTGAGCGGATGAAGTTTGCGCCGGGATGGGGCGAGTTCATCGAAGCGTGTAAGCCGGCGATCGATGTTGACTCGGCGCTGTATGAGGCAATCGAGCAGATGCGTCGCCGCCAGCATGGAAAGGACGTTTGGTCGAACCCGGCGATCTTTTGGGCGGCGGCGAAGGTTGGTGAGTGGGACATGCTGCAACAGACGCATACGCAACTACTTCCACGGTTTCGGGCCGCGCTGGCACACGTGCAGCAGTCGGGTAGCGTGCCGCCGGTTCCCGAGCGTGTCGCGATGCTTGCGGCTCCCGGCGCGGCGGAAACGAGCAGGGCGGAAGGTCAGCAGCAGATTGAGCGGATCGCAAGGCAGGCCGCACCGCTGAACAAGTCGAAAGGCGGAAACAGAGGTTGGGCGGAAAGAATCGTGCGGGAAGAGCGTGAGCGGCCCGGAAGTCACGATTTGAACAAGCTGCGTATCGCTCATGAGGCATTGGGGTTGCCGATGGCCGGAGGGTAAGGGGATGCGAGAAACACGGGGGGAACACGCTTACCAAGAGGTAAGCATTCCTAAGGTGTGCAGGGGGTGCAGGCATGCAACGGAGCGGCCGGGACATACGCGAATGTACCGGCTCGGGTTTCGGAACTGCGCGCATCAACCGGATTGGGTTTTCGTGGTTGGCGGCGGCGCGTGCCGGTTGAATCCGGTTAGGTTCGAAGCAAAGCCCGGATAGGCCGCGTACCGGGCGATGGAGGCGGATGCAAGGAAAGGAAGAGAGGTTGGCGGCGGCGCGGGCAGCGTTGTCGCAGGCGGTAGGCAGTAGGCGCAAGCCGAAAGGCGGCGGGCGACAGATGGGGTGGGATATCGACGTGCCGGGCGACGCCACGCACATCGGCACGGCCCGGATTAGGTCGCAGCTATCGACAGCGCAGCGGTTGATTGCCCGAAAGACTGGCAACTTGCCAAGCGTCGATGCCGGGTTTGACGAGATTGCGGACGGCGTGGGCGCGCCGTCGATCGGTGGCACGAAGGCGAACGCCTCGAAGTACGGAAACCGGAAGTGTGAGGCCGACGGGATCAAGTTCGATAGCGAGCGCGAGCGGTCGAGGTATTTCGACCTCATGCGCATGCAGAGCGCCGGAATCATCAGTGATTTGCGGTTGCAGGTGAGTTTTGAAATCGCGCCGGCGGTGGTGATGGATGGGAAGCGAAAGCGCGCCCGGACATACGTGGCGGATTTTGTGTACGAGCGCGACGGCAAGCAGGTAGTCGAGGACGTGAAGGGCATGAAAACGCCCGTGTACTCGCTGAAACGACACCTGATGCGTGCCGTACACGGTATCGAGGTTCAAGAAACGTAGTAGCTCCGGCGCGGTCAGCAATGGCCGCCCGGTGCGCGCAACAGCAAGCGCGCAGCAATGCACATCGAAATGTAGAACATGCACAACGGGAAAGACGAAATCATTGTTCCGAAAATGTCGACGGCCGAGCGCGTCGAGGAACTGATGCAGGACGGCGGACGCCGTACCGTCGTTCAAATCGCGGAAGCGCTGCGGACGCCTCGAAAAACGGTCGCCTTCATCGTGCGGCAGTTGTCGGCAGAGGATGCCGGGCAGGCGCTTCACGTCGTGGCCAAGGATTCGCAAGCGCTGGTGTACGTGTATGGGCCGGGGAAAAACCTGTTCGACGGCAAGCACAACCGGCGAACGGTGAAGCGTAAGCCGGATAGCGAGCTTGGCGGGCGATGGCCGCGGAATTCGTGGCTGCGTAACCTCGACCCGGAACTGTACAAGGCATTTCACGGCATGGCGTCGGTCGGCCAGCAGCAGCGGGCGGCGGGGTTCAGCGCTTGAGCGGCTTGGGCCGTGCGCAGCCCCGTGAGGACTGCGTAAAGCGTGAGCGCGCGCTCAAACGTACGCCGTTCAAGGTCAAGGCGAAACCGGGTCAGTGGTCGACGTTCTCGAAGCCCTCGAAGGGTTTCCAGCGCAAGGCCGCCGGCCCGGCGGCGCGGGATGAGAAACCCGCCAAGCGGCGCAAGCCGTCCCGGCCGAAGAAAGCCACGGGCGAGGATGCGAAGTATCTGGCGGCGTGTAGGGGCGAGCCCTGCTACCTGTTGATTCCCGGCATATGCCCGCGCCGGCCGGCAGATGAAACCGTCGTGCCGGCACACCGCAACGAAGGGAAGGGTATGGGGCTGAAGGTGGCGGACGGGCTCACGGTGCCGGCCTGCTACTGGTGTCACGCTGAATACGATCAGGGCCACAAGCTGACGCGCGATGAGAAGCGCGATACGTGGAACGAAGCTTTCCGGCGATGGGAGCCGGTTCGAAACGAGAAAATGGAAATCAGGCTATGAGACTGGCTGTAGACGTTGAGGTAACGATCAAGGGGCGCAAGACGGTTGAGACGGTCGAGGCGCATTGCTTCATGGCGCGGCGTATCCGCGAGAAGGCCGACAACTCGTATCGGCCCGACGTGGTTGCCGTCGACATTTACGTGCCGACCCGTGCGCGGCCGATTCTTCAGTCGGCGGAAGGCTGGCGGCCGAATTCGCGCTCTGTTCTCCGGGCGACGGCGCGGGTGAGCCAGAACGCGCGCGAGCTTGCGCCGTTCATGTCGAGCGGGCGCTCGAAATGGTTTTTCGGTACGCGGTGAGGGGGTGGTGATGCAAGCAACGCGGCTGTTGGTGCAAGTCCCGACGCAGGATCACTTTTTAGTCAAGGGGAGGACGGGGCACGGTGCAGTAGACGCGCCGGTCGAAACGATGGTGTACGCGGTCAAGCGCGTTGTCCATAACGGCGACCGCCTGCCGGACGTGGTGCGCGTACTGGCGTGGATTCCGGAGCCGATGCGCGCCTATCTGGTCGAGCGCTCGCGAATGGTCGACACGGAACACGCATGGGTCACGGCCAATGTGAAGGACAACCGGTCGACGCTGACGCCCTTCATGGAATCGGGCGAGTATGAGCTTTCCGCCCCGAATGCGCCGGGCTCTGCCTCGAAGCGTGCCCGCGTCATGGTGGGCGAACTGACTGGCGCGGTGCTTGACTATTGGACGGGCAAGGCATTGGGCCTGCCGGTGGAAATCGAGGGCGGGCAATGCCATTTGACCCGCGTGGCCCTCATGATTCCGGGAGTCGACACGCGCGCCTATTCGGTGCGCAGCCCGTTCCGTCCGTCGACGGACTGGAAAGACGGCGGCGCGTTGATTGAGCGCCGGCGCGTCGGCGTCTACCCGGACGGCGGCAGATGGATGGCGAGGGCAGAAAGCGAGCGTGCGGGCTACGGGGTCGGTGAGACTCCCCTCGAAGCGGCGGCGCGCGCACTGGTTGTCGGGCGGTACGGCGTATCGGTGGCGGCGGAATGACGGCGCTTGCGTTCATCCTGCGAGACGACGTGCCCGAAGCGCTGGCGGAACACGCGCAGCGGGAAATCGTTGACGGCGTGCCGTTCGTCACGTTTCCCGGCGCGCCATTCGCCGGAGAAATAAGCGAGCGGCCCGACGCTATTATCGAAATCGTATATCGGTGGCCGAAGGTGGCAGAGCCACGGCATGCGCTAGGCGACTGGCTCACGGCCAACGGCATCACATTCACGGTCATTCACTGAGAGGGATAAAAAAATGAACGACATGGTTATCTACGGGGTTGCAGGAGTCGCGGTCTTGGTCATTCTTGGCGCGATGGTGCGCAATGTGTTCCTGCGGAACCAAAAGGTCGAGATCATTCCGCAATACGACCCGAACGGCCCGAACACGGGTACGTATGACCCGAAGAACCCGGACGGCGAACTGGTGAAGGGCAAGTAATGCGCAGGGCGCTGTTAGACGCTGCGGTGTTTGTCCTTATCCTGACCGCACTATGCGGCGCACATGACGAACGCAGTGAGCCGGCGGAATCGGCTCATGTTCAGTCTCACTAAGGGATCGGGATAATCGAAACGCGCTGTCAGCTATCAAGGTTGGCGGCGCGTTTTCTTTTACCAACCAAAAGCGAGAATGAGCGAAAAACGAGCAGCAGCGGGGATTTTCCGGACGGCACATGAGGCGGTGTCGTTCGCACTGAATTACGGCGAATCGCAGGCGGCGCGCGATCAGGTCGATACGGACAAGGCGCTCGATGGTGCGGGGACGGTCGGCATCATCAAGCGGCACATGGAAGCCCTGCCGCTGCAACAGCTTCTCGCAGTCATGGCGGGTCGTGTCGCGAGGGAGGATCGATGCGACTGCGGCTCGCGTTGCTGTCAAGGCTGGAAACTCACGCGCGAATTTGAGCAGATCACGGCGGTATTGGCGGCGTGCGCAGCAGAGGAAATTCCCGGCCTGCCCGTGCAGGAATACCGTGTTGCAGTTGTCCGCAAGCACTTCGGCGCTCACGTTGACCTGGACATGGCGGCACGTCGCTACGGTGTCGGTTCCGCGTCCGCCGCTGCGCATGGGTCGGTCATTCAGAAGTGGGTCGCTGCCCGTGAGGCGGCGGGCTACACGGCGCTGTCCGCATCGCTCGATGCCGCAGGCTTGATCGATCATCGCAAGGTGTTCCCGCTCGCAGAGGCGGCATAAGACACAGGCGCCATGTTTGCGGAGGTGCCGAACTGCGCAGATGCCGCGCCGTAGAATCGGGACTCTCCCGCAAAGGGCAGACAAATCAACCCATAGCCCGCGCCGGGAGACTGGTCGCGGGCTTTTCTATTTGGCGGGCAGATGAGCGACGCAAGCAAGCAACCCATTCAGAGAGTATCCCTTTGCGCGTATGGCGGCGCGGACATGGAATTGATTGTGCTGATGCGCCGCAAGGGCGATCCGGGCCTGTACGCGGCGAACGTGCGGGCCGACGGCTTCACGTACGTCGATAACCTGAATTGGCGCAATGTGGTGGTCGCGGACGATCAGGACGCAGAGCTGGTCGACGCGGTGTTGCCGCATCGGGCGGCGCAGTAATGGCGGCGAGGCTCCAAACATTGCGGCCACGGCTCAAGCCGCAGGACGCGCGGCACAAGACCGTCACGGCTGGTTCATGGCGCGCCGGCAAGACAACGGCGGCGGCGCGTGGCTACGGCGCGGACTGGCAACGTGTCCGGGCGAAACATCTTGCCGAGCATCCGCATTGCGTCTACTGCCTGCGCGACCTTGGCATGTTGCACCTGTCGCCCGTCGACGTGGTGTTGAAGTGCGCGGAGCGTGGCATCGCGGAGCCGGTCGGCACGATAGGCGATCACATCATTGCGCACCGGGGCGACGACCGCCTGCGCCTCGACCCGGCGAACGTGCAGACGCTATGTAAGCCGCACCATGACGGAGAGAAGGCCCGAGCCGAGCGACGTGCAGGGTATCGGTAGAGCGATGCACGACCAGTAGGCCGAAAAATATTTCTCGAAAATCGAGAAAATGGCTTGACGAATCGCTGGGAAAGTGGGGTGGGGGTGTCGAAACTTTTTGACCCCGACCCGCCAAGACCGACCGCTCCCGCACGCGGGGAAAAAATCCCCTTTTGAGAGTTTTGTTAATGGCACTTACAGCAAAGAAACGGAAGTTCGCTGATGCCCTCATGGCGGGGCGGTCCAATAAGGCAGCGGCTATCGCGGCAGGTTACAGCGCGGCGACGGCATCGCAGGCCGGGTCGCGTCTTGTTAAAGACAAAGACGTTAAAGCCTACCTGTTAAAACAGGGCTACGACGGCGTTAAACCGGCCGCCGAGCCGGTCGACATTCCGGACACGCCGGAAGCACGCCGAGCCGCTGACGACGCTAAAAAGGCGGCTGCTGCCGCAACCCGCGCAGCGAATTCCGCGCGGGCGGCCGGGTTCGACCTCGACAAGCTGATGACGTTTAAAGACCCGATGGATTTTCTACTCGCGGTCATGAACGATCGGGAGAGCGAGCAGAAGGTGCGGGTGCAGGCGGCTATTTCGCTCATGCCGTTTAAACACGCTAAGAAGGGTGAGCAAGGCAAGAAGGAGCAGCAAGCCGACGCAGCGAAGGCTGCGGCGTCGAAGTTTGGCGGGCCGCCGCCGCCGAAGCTGGCGGCGTCGGGAGGTAAGCGCGTATGACGTTGAAGTGGTCGACGGCGTGCAAGGATTGGGGCAAGCGCCTGAAGGCCGGCAAGACGATCATTCCGCCGCCCATCTTCCCGGAGGAAGCCGAGTATGCGCTCGGCATTTTCAAGGAACTGAAGATCGTTGACGCGCCCGGATCGCCTACGTTTGGCGAAGCGTCGGCGGAATGGGTGTTTGACCTCGTGCGGTCGATCTTTGGCGCGTATGACCGGCATGGGGAGTATGGCCCACCGGGGCGGCGGCTCATTACGGAATGGTTCGTCTGCCTGCCGAAGAAGAACAGTAAATCTACGCTGGCGGCTGGAATCATGATGACCGCCATGCTCGTGAATCAGCGCCTGTCGGCCGAGTACGCAATCCTTGCGCCAACGATGGAGGTCGCGAACAACAGCTTCGCGCCGTCGCGCGACATGGTGAAGCATGAGCCCGAGCTAGATCCGCTGTTTCAGGTGCAGACCCACATCAAGACGATTACGCATCGCACGATGGGCGCGACGCTCAAGGTGATTGCGGCCGACGCCAACACAGTTTCGGGGAAAAAGAGCGTCGGCACGTTGATCGATGAACTGTGGCTGTTCGGCAAGATGCCGAACGCGGAGGACATGTTGCGGGAAGCTACGGGCGGCCTTGCCAGTCGCCCGGAGGGCTTCGTTATCTACCTCACGACGCAATCGAACGAGCCGCCGGCCGGCGTGTTCGCACAGAAGCTCCGATATGCGCGGGACGTGCGCGACGGGAAGATCGATGACCCGTGCTTTGTGCCGGTCATATATGAGCATCCCGACGACATGCGCGCCCGGAAGGAACACCTGTTGGTCGAGAATCTGGCGATGGTCAACCCGAATTTCGGGTACTCGGTCGATCAAGCGTTCCTCGAACGCGAGTTCCGCAAGAGCAAAGAGGCGGGCGAGGAATCGTTTCGCGGATTCCTCGCGAAGCACGCGAACGTCGAGATTGGTCTATCTCTGCGGTCAGATCGATGGGCCGGTGCGGAGTTTTGGGAAGGGGCGGCGATACAGCCGGCGCTCTCGCTCGAAAGCCTGTTGGAACAGTGCGAGGTGATCGACGTTGGCATCGACGGCGGCGGGCTCGATGACCTGTTGGGCTTCGCAGTGGTCGGCCGCATTCGCGACACGCGTAACTGGTTGGTGTGGTTTCACGCATGGGCGCACAAAAGCGTATTCGAACGCCGCAAAGATATTGCGTCGACCCTTCGTGACTTCGAACGCGACGGCGACCTGACCGTGTGCGAGCAGATCGGGGACGACGTGTTGGAGGTCGCGGCGCGGGTCAAGCAGATTCATGACGCGGGGTTGCTCGACAAGGTAGGCGCTGACCCGGCTGGCATCGGCGGGATTCTCGACGCACTGGTCGAGGCGGGTATCCCGGAGGATTCGATTGTTGGTATCTCGCAGGGCTGGAAGCTGGCCGGAGCGATCAAGACGGCAGAGCGGCGCATCGCGGCAGCATCCGGGCGCAAGGCCGACGCAGAGCCGGTCGAGGGCGCACTCATCCACGGCGGAACGCGAATGATGAACTGGTGCGTTGGAAACGCTCGAGTAGTGCCAGTGGGTAACGCAATCAACATTACCAAGCAGGTGAGCGGATCGGCCAAGATCGACCCGCTGATGGCACTATTCGACGCCGTGTCGCTCATGATGACCAACCCGGCGGCGCGCGGGAAATCAGTCTATGAGAGGCGCGGAATCCGTCGACTCTGAGGGGGGATATGGCAATTTGGAACTTGTTTAAACGTAGCACTACTCAACAGGAGGTGCGACAAGAGCCAGCCGTGCGCGCGGCAGTGAGTACGCCGTCGGGCGGCGCAACATTTAATGGGCTGGACGACCCTCGCTTTCTGCAATACGTGCGGCGCGGCGAGGTAGACGGGCAAGACGGTGAGCGCAGCTTGCGCAATATGGCGCTGTTGCGGTGCGCGACGCTTATCAGCGAGTCGGTAGGCATGCTTCCCATCAATCTGCTGGCAACCGACGACACGAAGGCCATGCAGTCGAACAACCCGGCGCATCGCCTAATCAAGCTCAAGCCGAACGGTTGGCAGACGCCGCACGAATTCAAGAGCCTGATTCAGCTACACGCCTTACTTGACGGGAACGGCTACGGCCGAGTTATTCGTTCGCCGCTCGGCAATCGGCCCGTGGCAATCGTGCCGTGTCGGCGCTTCTCGACTCGCCCGCGCCTTACTGAATCGTTCGAGGTTGTCTACGATCACGTCGATCCGTTCGGCAACGAAATCGAACTGAAGTCGAGCGAGGTATTGCACCTGCGTGACGTGTCGCTCGACGGCATCCGCGGAATTTCCCGGTTGCGCCTCGGGCGTAATGCGCTTGACCTCGCGGAAGAGGCAGAGAAATCGACACAAACGTTGTTTCGCACTGGCGTAATGGCGGGCGGTGCGTTGGAAGCCGAAGAGGCACTATCCGATCAGGCATACGGCCGCCTGAAGGAATCGTTGCATGAGGATCACGGCGGCGCGGAAAACGCCGGGAATTGGATGATTCTCGAAGAAGGGCTCAAGGCGAAGCAATTCGGCACAACGGCACAGTCGTCGCAGCAGATCGAAAACCGGAACCATCAGATTGAGGAAGTGGCCCGCATGTACGGTGTGCCGCGCCCGCTGCTGATGATGGACGATACGTCGTGGGGTTCGGGCGTCGAGCAACTGGCGCTGTTCTTCATTCAGTACGGTCTGTCGCACTGGTTCGTACAGTGGGAGCAGGCGCTCGCCCGCTGCTTTCTGACCGACAAAGAGCTTGGCGCATATGCGTTCAAGTTTAACGAAGCGGCGCTACTGCGCGGTACGCTCAACGATCAGGCTGCATTCTTCAGCAAGGCGCTTGGTGCGGGCGGCTCGTCGCCGTGGATGACGCAAAACGAGGTGCGCGACACCCTCGACATGCCGCGCAATAATGACGCCGTGGCCGATCAGCTACGCAATCCGATGACGCAGAAATTGAAGGGGGATGCTAAACAATGAGTCTTTTGAGCCTGCCGGAAATCAAGGCGGCTTCGTGCCTGAAGGGTGGCGAGCAGATCGCGCGCCCGGACGTGCTGGCACGCTGGCAACCTGAGATCAGGGCGGCCGCCGGTGACGATGTTGGCGGCATCACGATCAATGGTGCTATCGGTGAGACGTGGGACGGCGCGGGCGTTACGTCCAACCGGATCGCGGCAGCGCTTCGCAGTATCGGCGCAGGCGTCCCCGTGGTGGTCAATCTCAATTCGCCGGGCGGCGATTTTTTCGAAGGCGTCGCAATCTACAACCTGCTGCGCCAACACGACGCGGAAGTGACGGTGAACGTCATGGGGCTGGCGGCGAGCGCGGCATCCGTCATCGCAATGGCCGGGGACAAAATCCTCATGGGCGACGGCGCATTCCTGATGATTCACAACGCATGGTCGGTTGCGGTCGGGAACCGACACGACTTCATCGCGGCGGCTGAAACGCTCGCGCCATTCGATGACGCAATGGCGAGCCTGTACGCGAAGCGCTCGGGTATGAGCAAGACCGATGCGGCTGCACTGATGGACAAGGAAACGTGGATTAGCGCGGATCAGGCCATCAAAAACGGCATGGCAACCGGCTTGCTGGACGGCATGGCAACGTCGAAGGGCGACACCAAAGCGGCAGAGCAGCGGCGCATCCTCGCGACTGTCGATTCCGCGCTTGCAAGTACGGGAATGAGCCGCGTACAGCGCGCGGAGGTGTTGGCTAGAATGCGCCCGGATGCAACGTCGGAGCCGGCAAAAAGCGGCGGCGCGGCAGAACTCGCAGCGTCGCTGCAAAACCTCATCAACTCGATCAAGGAATAAGCACATATGGCAAAAAGCAAGCTGGCATCGGTAGTTCTCGCAGCACTCGCAGGCATCAACGCGTGCGGTATTCAGTCGGTGCACGCCGAAGTCGACATGTCGACCGTGAAGGCGCTTATCGAAGGCGTGAATACTGCATTCGCCTCGTACAAGGCCGAGAACGACCGCGCGCTGGCGGAGCTGAAGGCGAACGGTCACACGTCGAGCGATACGCGCGCGAAGGTCGAACGAATCGACGGTGAAGTGTCTGAAATCCAAGCGGCGATCGACAAGCTCGCGGTGCAGATGGCGGGCGCACAGATGGGCGCAGGCGCGAAGGTCAAGGACAAGGAGTACTCCGACGCATTTCATGCGCATTTCCAAAAGGGTGATGTCCGCGCGGCGCTCAACAAGGGCGCGTCGGAGGAAGGCGGCTATCTCACGCCGGTCGAGTGGGATCGAACCATCAACAGTAAGTTGGTGCTCGTGTCGCCCATGCGTCAAATCTGCCGCGTGCAATCGACCGGGAAGGCGGCCTACTCGAAGCTGTTCAACATGCGCGGCACGGAGTCGGGTTGGGTTGGCGAGGAAGAGACTCGTCCGGAAACCAAGGGGCCGGCGTTCAAGTCGCTTGGCTACACGACCGGCGAAATCTATGCGAACCCGGCCGCAACGCAACAAATGCTGGACGATTCCGAGATCGACCTCGAATCGTGGTTGGCGGCCGAAGTGGAGTTGGAATTCGCCAAACAGGAGGGCATGGGTTTCCTGACAGGTACGGGCGACAAGAAGCCGACCGGGCTGTTGACGTACATCAAGGGCGGCGTAAACGCGGACAAGCATCCGCTCGGCGCAATCCAGACCGTCAATAGCGGCGACGCGAACGCGATCACGTCCGATGCGATTTTCGACCTCATCTATGACCTGCCGTCCATCTACACGCTCAATGCGCGTTTCACGATGAACCGAACGACGCAAGGCAAGGTGCGCAAGCTCAAGGACAACACGGGCAACTACCTGTGGCAACCGTCGCTTGTCGCAGGACAGCCTGCGACGCTCGCGGGCTACGCTATCACGGAACTGCCGGACATGCCCGACGTTGCCGCCGGTGCGGCCCCGATCATGTTCGGGGACTTCATGCGGGGCTACCTCATCAACGACCGCGTTGGCGTGCGCGTTCTGCGTGACCCGTACACCAACAAGCCGAACGTGCAGTTCTACACGACGAAGCGCGTCGGCGGCGGTCTGCTGACGCCGGAATGCCTGCGCGCAATGAAGGTCGGCGCGACGGCGTAAGCGGCCCGTAGAACGTGGGGGCGGGCGCATGAGAGCGTGCCGCCCCTTTTTTCGGATGGAGGGAGATAGATGGCAGTGTTTTCGAAGGTTTGGCGCGGCGTTCCCGATGGCGAGATTTACCCCGTTACGTATGAGCCGGGCGACGAGTGCCCGCCGGAACTGGAATCCGCGGCCGGCGCTGCTGAAGCGCTGGAAGGCGGTAAGCCGAAGGCGTCGGCGCGAGGCAAGGCGGCGACGGAATGAGCGTGATTCCGCTTTCATTGGCACTGTCGTTTGTGCGGCAGGATGAGGGCGTCGAAGATGATGTATGCGCGGTGTTGCTCGACGGTGCAGAGGCGTCGGCGTTCGCGTACCTGAATCGTGACGTGTATCCGGATCAAGATGCGCTCGATGCCGCGAGCAAGGCCGGCACGGCCGGCCCGTTCGCCATGGTGATAAACGGGGCAATTAAGGCGGCAATCCTCAAGATGTTCGCGGAGCAATACACGAATCGGGAGGATTCGGCGGGCGGGCAAGCGGTTGTGGAACTGCCGTTCAACTCGCGCGCACTGCTGCGGCCGTGGCGCGTTATTCCGGGGGTGTGAAGTGTCGGGTTCAACGACTAAGGCAGGAAGCTATAACCGTCGCGTGCGAGTCGAAGCGCTCGACCCGGACGCGCAGGACGCATACGGCCAGCCAAAGGAAGCATGGGTAAAAGTGTGCGAGGTATGGGCCAACGTCCTGGGTAACTCGGGCTCGCAGGTGCTTCGTTCCGATCAGCCGGTGGGCAAGGTCAAAACGTCGATTCGTGTGCGCTACCGGGAAGGGTTGCACGAGGGCATGGTGGCCGTGTTGCTCGGCAAGGGTGGCGAGAAATCGCAGCAATTCAACGTCGACGCAGTTTCGCCGGACTTCGCTCGTCGCGAGCATGTCGACCTCATTTGTACGGCGGTCGACAATGGCCGACGCTGATTCGCTGACCGCTGCGGCGCTGCGCTCGATCGCTGGAATGAAAACCTACCCTGACCAAGCGCCGACCGGAGCAAAGCCGCCGTATGCCGTTTATCAAGTCGTAGGCGGGGTTAGCGTAGTCGACCTAGATAATGACCCGGACGACCTGCAAAACGCTCGTATGCAGGTCGCAATCTGGTCGCCGGATAAGGGGGAATCCGTCCGGTGCATGCAGCAGGCACGCCGCGCTATGATGCGCGCCGGTGCTGTCCCCATTGGGGCGCCGACGAGCGCATATGAGACGGACACGAAGCTTTACGGCCGCCGTCTTGATTTTTCAATCTGGTTCAAGGAGTGATATGAGCAGCACGGCAATCAATGCGCAAGGTTCGCGGTTCTACATCAACACGGGCAAGCCGGGCGACGCGAAACCGACGTGGACGAAGGTGAACAACGTGAAATCGTTCAGCGGGTTCGATGGCAGTGCGAACGAAATCGACGTTACAGACCTCGACAGCAAGGCGAAGGAAAAACAACCGGGCCTGATGGACAACGGCGCGTTTTCGCTGGACGTCAACCGCAATCTGAAGGGCGCAGGTCAAGCGGCTATGCTGGCCGCGCAGAAGTCGCAGACGACGACTGACTACCAACTCGTCTATCCGGACGGCACGGCCGATCAGTTCCGAGCGTTCGTCAAGTCGTTCCCGATCAGTGGCGGCGTGGATGCCGTCATGACCGCGACTATCAGTCTGACGATCACGGGTGAAGTCGTCCCGGTTGCTCCGGGCAATGTCGCAACGGGCGGTCTGCCGGACGATCCTGCGCCGTCGGGCGGCGCATAATTTCGGGGCGGCGCGGCGTCACGTTATACGCCGCTAATTCATCGGTAGAGCAACAGTTAAACGAATAAGGAGTACGAAAGGTGGCGGTACTGAATCGCGAGCAAATTCTCGGTGCGCTCGACCTCAAGAGCGAGTCAGTCGACGTTCCGGAGTGGGGCGGCGAGGTTCTCGTGAGCGTGATGAGCGGCGCGGCGCGGGATGCGCTCATGGACACGCTGGCGACGCCGCAAAGCTCGTCACGGTTCCAAGGCGTCATGATCGCGTCGACTGTCGTGGACGAAGCGAGCAAGCCGGTTTTCTCGGCTGACGATGTGGAGGCGTTGACACGCAAGAATCCGGACGTGATGGCGCGGGTCGTCGCCGTCGCTATGCGCCTGAATGGCATCGGCCAGAAGGCGGTCGCAGAAGCGGAAAAAAACTCCGACGCCGCCCCGAGCGCCTAAGCTGGTTCCGGCTGGCCCGTGAGCTAGGAATGTCGGTGCGGCGCTGTCAACAGGAGGTCGATAGCGCCGAGTTTGCCGAATGGCTCGCCTACGGAAACATTGAGCGGTTCGGGCCGGCAATGGACGATTTGCGCATGGGCGGGATCGCGGCGGCGATCTACAACGTAAACCGAGACACGAAACAACGGCCCGAGCCCTTTGGGCCAGCGGACGTGTTCGGATGGATGGAGGTGGGGAAGGCGGCAAATGAGCCGGTGCTACTGGCGGATGCGTCAGAGCAAACGGCATTGATGAAGAGCAAGCTATTCGGGAACCGGCGACGTAATGGCGTTAAAAATGGAGGTTCAGAACCCGAACGGATTTAGTGAACTGCTGCAAAAGATGGGAGCCGCACTAGGCGAGTCTGCGTTACGCAAGGCCGCTGCTAGTGCGGCTTCTGTCGTTTTGAAGGAAGCAAAAGCGCGCGCGCCTGTCGGGCCGCTGCCGCACCATCAAGGCAGTAAGCAATTTCCGGTCGGGTTCGGTCGTGATTCGTTGCTCGTGACTTTCAAACCGGAAATGTCGGTGGAAGGAAAGATGGCGACGTACACAGTCACATGGAGCAAGGACGCGTACTACTTGGCGTTCTACGAGTACGGCACGTCAAAGATGGCTGCGCGGCCGTTCTTTCGACCGGCTATCGACGCAACGAAAGACGCGCAATTACAGGCAATCCGCGATTCGCTGTCGCAATCAATGAGGGAGGCGGGCATTGTCCAATAACACCCAATACAACCTGACCGTCAATGCGGACGGCGTGTATACCGCGCTTGAGCGCGCGCAAACGAGCTTTCAGAAGTTCGGCGTAACGGTCGACCTCACGGCGCAGAAAGCGGCGGCGTCTCAACAGGCATTCGAGGAATCCGTCAAGAACACGTCGGACGCCTCGGTGCGCGCACAGCGGCAGGTCAAGCGCTACATGGATTCGCTCGTGCAGCAGGCGCAAACAGCCGGCCAAACGAGCGAGGACATGCTACGACTGCGGGCCGCGCAACTCGGCGTGTCGCAGGCGGCAGAGCAGCACATCGCCAAGATTGAGCAAGTCAAAGCCGCGATGTCGCAACAGGCGCAGATTGCGCGCGATGTGGCGACGGCAGAGCGCGAGGCAGCGGCAGCGGCTCGGGACGAAATCGCGAACCAGACGGCGGCGCAAAATCTCGCGAACGCAGCGCAGGTCGCAAACAAGAAGCAGGCCGACCAGTTGCGGGCGGCCAGTGCGGACGCGACGGCACAAGCGCAGATCGCGTCGGAACGGCGCGTGGCGGCCGAATCGCAGCTTGCCTATCTGAAGGCGCAGGCAGCGGCGAGCAAGGCCAATGCTGCGGCTGTAGCGGACGCCAAGGCAGCGGAGGCGGCTAAGACGGCGGCAGCGAATGCCGGCGCGGCGGATCGGTTCAAGGCGTGGAACACCGCATCGCAAGCCGCCGTGCAGGCGTCCAAGTCGCAGGCTGCGGCGGTGCAGGCTCAAAGTGCTGTGACCGCAAGCAAGCAGATTGCGGACGCGAACGCGGCGAAGGTTGCGCAGATCGATGCGGCAAAGCAGGCGGCAGCAGCGCAGACGGCAGCGCTTCAGAACGTCGCGGCGAAGTCGGGCGGCGGCGGGCATGGAGGCGGGCACGCCGGCATCTCACGCGAACTGATGGTGTTGGGCCATGAGGCCGCGATGGGGTCGTGGAAAAACTTCGGCGGCTCGATGATGGTGCTGGCCGAACAGATCAACGTCCTGAGATACGCGCTAACGCCGGTCGGCGGCGCATTCATCGCCGTTGGCGCTGCGGCGGCGCTCGCCTATATCAGCATCCACAACATCACGCAGGAGCAAAAGGAACTCCAGGGCGCAATGGCGCTCACGGCGAATTTTGCTGACCTCACGCAAGGCCGCTTGCTCTTGCTGTCTGACGCCATACACAGCGACCTTGGGGTATCCGTTGGTGATGCTAAAACGGCACTCAAGGAACTGGCGAAATCCGGCGTTGTGGTGGGCGCTGACCTTCAGGGCGTGGCGGAAGGTGTCGTTGCGTATTCGAAGTTGAGCGGCCAGTCGGCGGACGATACGGCCAAGATGTTCATTCAGTCCTACGGGTCGGCCGGCGAGGCCGCGCAGAAGTGGGCCGAGACGCATCACGACCTGTCGAAAGCTCAGATCGAGCTGATCAAGAAAATGGAGGAATCGGGCGACAAGGCTGGCGCTTGGTCTACCTTCGTTCAGGCGGCTACGGAGGCGGCCCGTGTCAAGGTCAAGGCCGATTTGAAGGACATGGGCGGCGACATCGAGACGTTCGGTCAGCAGTGGTCGCGATTCTGGCGCGGTATCAGCGGCAGCGGAGACGAACTGACAAAGCGCCTCGACAACGTGCGTCGCTTGCGTGCGCAGAAGAACGATTCCGATTACAACCCGATGGGTGTCAACTCGGCCGAATTCGATCGACAGATTGCGGCCGAGCAGAAGGAAATCGACAGGCTGACTGAAGCCACGCGCACGCAAGAGGAGCACACGAAGGCGGTCGACCGTGCGCGCGCGATGGACGAGCAGCACGCCGAAGCCATGAAAAAGACGTGGACGTGGCAGCAGAAACTAGCTGACGCCAACGCGAAGTCTCGGGCCGGCATGGACGCGCGGATTGCGGCGGCGAAGGCGGCAGGAACGTACACGAATGAGTACGCAGCGCAGCAGGCGAAAGACCTGCAAGCGGAGCTTGCCGCGAACGCTCGTGAATACCACGGCCAGAAGCAGGCCAAATCCGCGGCCCCCGCTGTCCATGACACTTTGCTCGAAGGCATCACGAAGCAAAACGAAGCGCTATCGCTTCAGCTTTCAACGCGCGAAAAGCTGACGGCGGCGGCCCGTTTGCAGCTTGACGCGCAGTTGCGCATCGCAGCTATCGAAAAGATCGCGGTGAACAAGCGCACCGCAGAGGATAAGCGAATCCTCGCGGACAAACATGCGATTCTCGATGCGGCGGCCAAGGGTGTCGAGATGCAGAAGCAGGTCGACGCGCAAGAGGAATTGAACAAGCTGAAAGAGCGCGGCAAGCAGATCGACGCCGACATTCTGAACTATCAGCAATCGCAAACGGAGCAGTACGAGGCGCAGCTAGGGGCGATCGGGCTCGGCCGAAAGGAACAGCAGCGCGTGGCGTCCGAACGTTCGATTCGTCAAAAGTACCTGCATGAGCAAGCCAAGCTCGACCGCGAGACGCCGGAAGCACTGCGAGGCAGCGACGACTATTTGGCGGCACAACAGCGCATCGCGCAGGGGCGTGAAAAGTCGTTGGAGGACAACCGCCGCTATTACGCTGACATGGACGCCATGCAGGCTGACTGGATGACGGGCGTAACGCAGGGGTGGCACGACTACGCGGACGCGGCAGCCAACAATATGGCTCTCGCGCAAACGGCTTTTGTCGACACGACGAACACGTTACAGCAGACGTTCGACACGTTCGTTAAAACCGGCAAACTCAACTTTGCCGACATGACGCGCAGCATCTTGTCTGACCTCGCGAAGATCGCGGCACAGAAAGCGATTGTCGGGCTCGTGAACATGGGTGTTTCGGCGGTGTCCGGCTTCATGGGCGGTGGCGATGTTGCGGGGAGCGCGGTAGGCACGACAACCGGGCTCAATCAATATGGGTTCCACCTCGCGACGGGCGGCGCGGTGTCGGGGCCGGGAACAGGTACGAGCGACAGTATTCCCGCATGGCTTTCGAACGGCGAATACGTCGTCAAGGCTGCGGCCGTCGACCGCATCGGTGTGCATGCGCTCGACGCGCTCAATGCGGGTCATTCAATCGGCTCTGTCGCTAGGTTTTCGTCCGGCGGTGCGGTAGGCTCGGTGGCCCGCGCGACACGTCCGGCGGGCGGCAATACGACGCTCGTTGACGTGACGGTGAATGCGGACGGGGGCGGGCTGGATGCGTCGGATATTCCGGGGTTGAGGGCCGACATTCAGGCGCTTATCGACGCTCGCATCGCGCAGAAGATGAAGGGGCAGGGCGGGTATGCGTGGCAAATGGCAAACGGGAGTGTTTAAACGGTGCTGACGTTTGGATGGACTCCGACGGTCGCGAACTACAGCGGTACGGCTACTCCGGTAGTTCGTGCTGCGAAGTTTGGAGACGGATACGAGCAACGAGCAGCCGACGGGCTTAACAACGTAGCGTCGGCGTTCTCCGTGCAGTTCAATGGGAGCGCGGACAAGATTAAGGCCATTCTGACTTTTCTCCGGGCCGCTGGCGGGGCTGATGCGTTTTGGTGGACGCCGCCCCTTTGGGACTCGCCGGGGGCGTTTTACAGCCCGTCGTGGACGGAGGCGACGAAAGACGGGAACGTGTACACGATGACCGCGCAGTTTCAGCAGACATTCAGCGTAGAGGGATAGGGCAGATGGAAGGATTGCAGGCGCTTGATTTTGGCAAGGAGCCGACCGGGGAGGGCGGCGATACCTACCGAAAGGCGGCGAAAAAGATTCAGGCGAATTTCGATGCGATCAGCGCGGCGATTGACCGCAAGGCGGATTCCGTTGATAGCGGTGCAGCGCTCGATCAGGAGAAGCAGGAGCGGGCCACGGGCGACGCGAATACGCTGGCGTCTGCGAAGTCGTATGCGGACACGCAGGGCGCGGCGAAGCTCGCGACGGCAAAGGCGTATGCGGACACTGTGGGGTCGGCCACGCTCACGAGTGCAAAGTCGTACGCGGACGGCGTGGGCGCGGCACGGTTGAACGATGCGAAGGTGTACGCGGACGGGCAGGATGCAAAGGTTACTCAGGCCGCGAATGCGCGGATGGATGCCGGCGACGCCTCGACGCTGGCATCGGCCAAGACGTACACGAACGCCCAGATCACGGCGCTCGTGGGTGGGGCACCGGATGCGTTAAATACGCTCAAGGAATTGGCGGATGCGCTCGGCGATGACAAAGACTTCGCCTCGCATGTTACGACGGAAATGGGGCTCAAGGCGTACACAGCGGACGTTGACGCGAAAGACGCCTCAATTCTCGCGCAGGCGAAGGCGTACACGGATTCCAGCCCGGCCGGCGCGGCGTCGAAACCTTACGTGGACGCGCAGGACGCGGCCACGTTGGCGTCGTCTAAGGCGTACACGGACAGCCTCGCCAAAGGCACGATCCGGCCGTCGGAGGTGCAGGCTCAGGGCAAAGTCGTAGGCACGGGCTCGGTGGCGGCGCTCGTCGCCACGAACGGCAGCGGCGCAGGCCAAACGTCCATCACCATGAAGCGCGAGGGCGGGCCGACCGATCAGAAGCAGTGGGAGTGCATGCACGACAGCGGCGGCGCATGGGTGCTCCGCACCGTGAATGACAACTATACGAACGCGCAAGCCGCGTTGCAGGTAACGCGCGGGACAGGTGTGACGGTGGCAACCATGCTGCTGATGCCGACTCAGGGCAACGTCGTGGCTGGCCCTATCGCGGATGATGGTCAAGCGCGATTGCAGATCGGGGGTAAGGTCGGGCTCCGTACCGATTACGCAGAGATTCGCATGCGTGCCGCCTCAGGTACGAACCTGAACGGCTGGCGGATCATCAGCAACATCAACGGCGCGCAAGACGGCTCGCTCGTGTTCCAGCATTCGACCGACAATTACGGGACGAACTTCACGGACGCGCTCACCATGGGCGCGAACGGGTCTGTGTTCATTGCCACGGGTGCGCCGCCCGCTGGCCCGTCGGCCCTGAACGTCGGTAACGCGATGCTGCTGTACAGCCCGCAATACGACAACATCGGCCTGTTTTCCACATCGTCATACTCGGGTGGGCTCGCAATCGAGGCGGCGACCGGCGACAACAAGACGAAGAAAAACATTGCGCTCGCGCCGTGGGGTGGTCGTGTACTCGTCGGCAGCGGAGTGGGCGACGATGGCTCCAATGCGTTTCAGGTCAGGGGCAATGCGTCGTTTCGTGGCGACACCACGACCACGGGCAACGTAACGTCCGGGGCCAACATCACGGGCACGACGCAGTATCGACAGGGGCTCGATGGTGACGGCACGGCCACAGCACTGTACAACGACCCGGGCAAGCGTAATTTCGTCGTCCGTTCGGGGCCGTCAACGGCCTACAAATTCACGCAAGTGACGGAATCCGGCGACCTGTTGAGTCCAGGCGGCGGCTACTTCACGAACAAGGTACAGGGCTCGCACCTGTCGGCCGAAGGCTCGGCCGACCTCGCGACAGCCTCGCTGTTCCTGAACAACACGGGCACGAACGGCCGCAAGTACAGCGTTGCATCGCGCGGAACTACTGATTTCGCGATCAGCGACGAAACGGCAGGGGCTACGCGGCTGGCAATCAACGCGGCCGGCACCGTCATCACGAAGGGGAGTCTACAGGTCGACGGAACTGCCAACGTGAGCGGGGCCACGAACGCGAACCAGATCAACGCTACGGGGCTCAAGCTTGCAAGCGGCGGGCAGACCGGAACGCTGATGACGAACACGGCGGCGAATTCGTCGTTCATGTCGTATGTCGGGCCGGGCGGGTTCTTCAACATCGCGGGCACGGACGGCGCGGGTTCGGTAAAGGCCGCAGTCATGCGCGTGTCGGGCGACATGTCGCAGGTCGATCTACTGCCGGGTAACAACGCGGTGCACGACACCCGTACCAACATCACCCTTGGGGGCACCGCATCGATTGCCGGTCGTCTGTGGCTGTATCAAGGCGATCCGAATTCGGGCTATCACGGCGAGATTGCATTCAAGCGTGCCGGGGACGGTACCGCGATGTATATGCGCGGGTGGCCGGATACGGGTAATGCCGGTGTGCAGTGGGTCAACGCAGCCTATAACGCTGTTGTCGCGTCGATTGATAACGGTGGGACGTTATGGCTCGCCGGGAACATTCGATTCAACGGAACGGGGGCGGTCAACACCGACGGAAATATTCTGATGGGGTGGCGCAATCAATGGCTGTCCGATGGTGCTGCGCATTGGGACGACGCATGGAACCGTGGAACCTATGCATCGTCCCGTGCTGATGACGCATGGAATAAGGCCAACGATGCGCAGGTAAACCGTGCTGACCGGGGCGCGCAATGTCAAATCTCGGCACTGGAAGAGGTTGGCCCCGTCTTCGTTAGTAACGGCAACGCGGACTGGATTCGTCGAGACAATCCATGGGTCATGAACGGCATCCGCATGATTAATGGTGATCGTATGTGGGTTCGTTTTGCGTGGCTTCGCAACAATTGATAAGGATTGAGTGGAAAACAATATGTCGGAAGAATTTGTGACCTTGGACGAATTGCTGTTCGTACTCCAACAAGAATATCCAAATTTGGTAGCGGGTCGCGACTACTTGTTGGCCCGGCGGCTTAATCCCGACGGCACACCAACAGAACATGCACGAGTCGATCGCTGGCCAGACGGGATCGACAAGCCGGATGCAGATTGGATTCTGGCGCGTGTACCTGTTCACAGGAAGGCATACGAAGAATCGCCGGTGCGTAATCAACGCGACCAGTTGTTGGCGCAGACAGATTGGACACAGGGCGCAGATGTGCCGACGGCCACTGCCGCGCGTTTTGCGGAATACAGGCAGGCGTTGCGCGACCTGCCGGAGCAGGCTGGATTCCCGCATAGCGTCGACTGGCCAGCGTTCCCGCGTTCCGGTCAGCCGACCGGCGATGGGCGGCCTGTGGAGGTTGCTACTCAGTGACGATCACGGGGGACATTCAGCAGTTGTCGCCCGGTCGTATCGTGGAACTGTTCGAAGTTGATGCAACCAACATCGGCGGTGACATGATGCGATTCCACGGGCATCTACAGAGCCAGTCTATCTGGTGGCAGGGGCAAGAGTTTCGCCCGTGGCCGATTCAGGCAACGGGGTTCAAGAAAACGACCGATGCGCAGCAGCCGACGCCAACCCTCAACGTTGGCGATTTGGGTGCGACGATCAGCGCGCTGTGTGTTGTTCTCGATGACTTCGTGGGTGCGACAGTGAAGCGACGGCGCACGCTCGCGAAGTATCTGGATGCGCGCAACTTCCCGGGCGGCAACCCGGCGGCCGACCCAACGGCAGAAATGGCGGTGGAAATCTGGCGCGTTGAGCAAAAGGCGGAAGAGGTAAGCGGCGTGTCGGTGAGCTTCACGCTCGCGTCGCCGCTCGACTTCGGCGGTCAGCAGATCCCGGCACGCCAGATGGTCAATATGTGCCAGTCGGAGTATCGCGGGCCGGACTGCGGCTATACGGGGATCAAGTATTTCGACCGCAACGACAAACCTGTAGACGACCCGGCACTTGATCGATGCAGTATGAGGTTGAGCGGGTGCGAGTGCCGCTTCGGTGAGAATAGCGAATTGCCCTTTGGGGGCTTTCTCACGGACGTTTTGTCATGATCGAAATATCGGATTTGCCCGGCAGTGTGCGCGCCGCAATCGAGGCGCACGCTATCGACGCATACCCGAATGAAGCATGTGGACTCGTCGTCTTGCCCGACGGCGGCGGGCCGCTCGCTTACCTGCGTTGCGCCAATACGGCTGATGATCCGCTGAAAAATTTTCGAATCAGCGGTGAGGACTACATATCGGCCGAATCGGTCGGAGTCGTTGAAGCTGTCGTGCACTCGCATCCGGGCGGACGCGCTGTGCCATCGAAGGCAGACCGCACGACGGCAGAAGCGGCGGGTGTAAACCTCTGGATCATCGTGTCGGTGGGCGTGCAGGTCGACGGCTCGATTGGTGTCGAGGCGTGGGGTTCGTTCTCACCTGACGGCTACATGGCCCCACTGATCGGTCGCGAATTCGTGCACGGCGTTCACGACTGTTACTCGATTGTGCGCGATTGGTACAAGGTCGAGCGCGGCGTGACGTTGCCGGACTTCCCGCGCACCGATGGCTGGTGGAATGACGGCAAATCCTCGCTGTACCTCGACAACTATCGTGCGGCCGGCTTTGCCAACGTCGGCAAGGACGCGACGCTCATTCCGGGCGACGTGATGTTGATGACCGTCCTAAGCCAAAACAACGAACCGAATCATGCGGGCGTCTACGTGGGCGACGGTCGGATGATTCACCACATGGTCGGCCGCCTGTCGGCCAAGGTGCTTTTCGGCGGCATGTGGCAGGCGAGCCACTACACCACACTTCGATACAGGGGGAATTGATGGGGCAAGAACTTACGACAATCCGCCTTTATGGCGTTGCTGGTGTCCAGTTTGGGCGGGTGCATCGGCTCGCCGTAGGATCGGCGCACGAAGCCGTTAGGGCGCTTTGCGCAGTAGTGCCGGGATTCCGGAAGTTTCTCGCACGCTCGCGAGACATGGGGCTTACGTTCGCCGTGTTCCTCGACAAAACCAATATTGGCCGGGACGAGCTGGAGTTTCCCGCGTCGCGCTCGGAGATTCGCATTGCGCCGATGATCGCGGGATCGAAGCGCGGCGGCCTATTCCAAACCATCCTCGGCGCGGCGCTTGTGGTGGTCGGCGCACTCACGTCATGGTCGGGTGGAACTGCGCTCATGATGATGGGCGCGAGCATGATGCTCGGCGGCGTTGTGCAGATGCTATCGCCCCAGACTGGCGGCCTGTCTGGCGTAACGGATAACGGAACGTCGTACTACTTCAACGGCCCGGTGAATTCGTCAGCGCAAGGCGAGCCGGTGCCGATTGTGTACGGCGAAATCATGACAGGCAGCAAGGTCGCGTCGAGCGGCATCTACACGGAGGATCAGGCTTGAGGCTGGAAATCGTAGGCGCGGGCGGTGGCGGTGGTGGTGGCGGCGGCTCCGGTACGGAGTCGCGCGATTCGCTGCACTCGACTGCAACGGCGAAGATTCTTGACGTTATCAGCGAAGGTCCGATTGTTGGGCTCGTGAACGGCTTGCAATCCGTCTTTCTCGACGGGACGCCTGTGCAGAACCCGGACGGGTCGAGCAACTTCTCGAACTACAACATCGATACGCGGCCGGGCACTGTCGATCAGGCGTACATGGCGGGATTCCCGTCTGTTGAGAATGAAATCCCCGTAAGCCGGCCGCTCGACAGCACGAACCCGGCCTACGTGCGCCAGATTGAAAATACGCAGTTGACCGCGGTTCGCGTTCGCTTCGGCGTACCGGTGCTTCAGTCGACCAACAAAGACACAGGCGATATCGGCGGCCATCGCGTCGACTACGCTATCGACCTCGCGGAGATTGGCGGCGCGTACACGACCGTAGTGCAGGGCGCTTTCGATGGGAAAACGTCGACCCTGTATGAGCGCTCGTGTCGCGTCGACCTGCCGAAATCATCGGTAGGTTGGCTGCTGCGCGTGCGTCGCATTACGCCGTCCGCCAACACGCAATTCATTCAGGATCAGGTCAACGTCGAAGCGATTACGGAGATTATCGACCGGAAATTGCGGTATCCGAATAGCGCGTTGATCGGCATGCAGTTTGACGCCAAGTCGTTCGCGAGCGTACCGACGCGAGGGTATCTCGTGCGCGGTCGGATTATCGACGTGCCGAGCAATTACAACCCGACGACGCGCACCTACAGCGGCGTGTGGGACGGAACGTTTAAACAGGCTTACACGAACAACCCGGCATGGGTGTTCAACGACCTGGCGAAGCATCCCCGTTATGGCGGCGGGCGCTATATCGACGCGTCGGCGCTCGACAAGTGGACGCTGTACGAAATCGCGCAGTATTGTGACGTGATGGTGCCGGACGGAAAGGGCGGCACGGAGCCGCGCTTTACCTGTAACTGCGTGATTCAGGCCGACGCCGACGCGTTCAAGGTGTTGCAGGACATTGCGGGGATCTTTCGCGGTCAAGCGTATTGGGGCGCGGGCGGCGTCATCGCTACGGCCGACATGCCGAGCGATCCGGTGTACGTCTACACGAACGCGAACGTAGTTGACGCGAAATTCACCTACACGGGCACGGAGCGCAAGAGCCGCTACACGTTCGCGCAAGTCGGCTGGAACGATCCGGCGAACCAGTACAAGGCGGCCGTGGAGCCCGTGCAGGACGACGAGGGCGTGGCCCGCTATGGCGTTGTCAAGGCAAGCATTACGGCGTTCGGCACGACCTCGCAGGGGCAGGCGCACCGGCTCGGCCTGTGGACGCTCGTCTCGTCGCGCGTTGAGACGCAGGCGGTATCGTTCAAGGTTGGTCTAGACGGCACGCTGTCTATGCCGGGCGACGTGATTGCGGTTGCGGACAACAAGAAGGCCGGTCGACGCATGGGCGGCCGCATTCGGTCGATGACGGATACCGTCGTGAATCTCGACAAGCCGGTGAAGGCGAAACCGGGCGATACGCTTACCGTCATCATGCCGAACGGCGTAGCACAGAAACGCACGGTCGACAGTGCGGTGGGCGGCGCGGTGACGGTGACGCAGCACTATGACGCGGTGGGCGTTAAGGGTGCTGTCTGGATGCTCGAATCTGACGACCTAGTTGCGCAGTTGTTCCGCGTTACCGGCGTAGAGGAAAACGACGAAAACGGGCAGATCACCTACACGATCAGCGGCGTACAGCACGAGCCGAGCAAGTACGACTACATCGACACCGGCGCGCAGCTTTCGAAGCGCCCGACTACGGTTGTTCCGCCAAAGGTGCAGGCCGCGCCTGCGGGCGTGCGCGTGTCGGTGCATTACGTTGTCGATCAGGGCATTTCCCGGCCTACGATGACGATTGCGTGGGATCAAGCGCCCAACGCTGTCGACTATACGGTTGAATGGAAGAAGGACAGCGGCGAGTGGATTCCGGCCGGCACGGTCGGCGGCCAGTCGACGGACGTTCAGGGTATCTATCGCGGCGTGTATCAGGCCCGCGTGCGCGCTCGCAACTCGATGGGCGTCTATTCGCTTCCGACACGGAGCGAACCCACGGCGCTCGAAGGTAAGACCGGTGCGCCGCCGGTGGTGGTTTCCCTGAATGCGTCGAAAGAGCAGATCGGCCAAATTGAGGTCGATTGGGCCTTTCCTGCCGATCACAGCGCGGACGACACGCAGCGCACGGAGGTCTGGTACAGCAAGAACCCGACACGGGACGGCAGTGAATCCAAGCAGGGCGATTACGCCTATCCGACCTCGCGCGCTACGTTGCTCGGTCTGACGAACGGCGTTTCGATGTTCTTTTGGGTGCGGCTGGTTGACCGCTCGGGCAACGTAGGCGCGTTTTTCCCGGACGGCGTAGGCGTTAACGGGCAGTCGAGCGCGAACGCTAACCTGATTCTCGACCTGCTGACCGACAAGCTCACGCGTGAGCAGTTCGGCCAAGACCTGCTGTCGGAGATCGATGCACTGCCGGATATCGCGAAACAGGCGCAGGATGCGGCGCAGCAGGCCAGCGATGCAGCGGCGCACGTCGGCGGAATGGCCGACCAGATCACGGCGAACGCGGCGGCGATCAGCGCGGAAACCATTGCGCGGGGCAAGGCAATCGACACGCTCGACAGGAAGCTGGTTGACCTGTCGTCGGAGGTTGACGGCAACACGGCGCGTCTTGACGAAGAGGCGACGATCCGCGCCGACGCAGACAAGTCGCTTGCGAAGGGGCTGCGCGTACTGACGGCGCAGCTCCGCCCGCAAATGATCGGTGACGATAACGACCCGTTTGCCAGCGATGAAATGTATGCGGGCGTGTATAGCGAGCAGGAGGCGCGCGTCGACGGCGACGAAGCGCTGGCGTCCGACATTCGCGGAGTGGCTGTCGAGATCGAGAAAAGCGACAAGAAGCTGTCCGCGATGGTGCAGGACGAAATGAAGGCCCGTGCGGATGGCGATAGCGCGCTGACGGATCGGCTGGTGACGCTCGAATCGAACGTGAACGGCAACATTGCGGCGCAGATCAAGCAGGAGCAGCAGACGCGGGCCGATGCGGATACGGCACTCGCAAAGTCGGTTGCAACGTTGTCTGCAACCGTCGACGGCAACAAGGCGTCGTTTAACTCGCAGGTCGAAGCGCTTGCGGCAGCAGACCGGGCGCAGGTCGATTCTATTGCCGCGTTGAAGGCGCAGACGGGTAAGGACATCGCTGCGGGGGTGGCGACCGAATCGAAGGCGCGGGCTGACGCTGACGGTGCGCTGTCGTCGCGTCTTGACTCACTTACGGCGCAGACTGCGAAGGATATTTCAGCGGCCGTCGCGAGCGAGGCGTCAGCACGGGCAGATGCGGTTAGCGCGGTGTCCAAGCGTGTTGACACGCTGGCGGCGACAGCGGGCGATAACAACGCGGCGCTGCAAAACACGCTCACGGCACTTGCGGACACGGACAAGGCACAGGCGTCGCAGATCAGCGCGCTACAGGCATCGGTCGGCACGGGCGGCGCCGTGGATACGCGCATCAATGCGGCGATCAAGGCGCAAGCGACCGTGCAGGCGACGACGGACGCGGCGCAATCGAAGCGCATTGACGACGTGCAGGCCCAAGCGGGCAAGAACGCGGCAGCTATTCAGGTCAACGCGAACGCATATGCCGACCTGAAGGGGCAAGTAAACGCGACGTACTCCGTTCGGGTGCAGGCGCTGTCGAATGGTCGGAAGGTGATGGCCGGATGGACGCTCAACGCAGATGGGTCGGGAGACTCGTCTATGGTTGTCGCGGCGTCCAATTTCATGGTCGTTGATCCGAACGGTAACGGGCTCATGTCGCCGTTTGCGATTAGCGGCGGGCAGGTTGTCATGAGCGACGCAATCGTGAATAACCTGCGCGTTGACCTTGCTCTTGTGCATGGCAGGCTACAGTCGACGGCCATCGGAAGTAACGGACGCCCCTGCGTTATCATCGACATGCAATCAGGAGAACTGTTCTTTAACGGTATCAACAACGGAAGCGGCTGGACGGAAATTGCGCCGGGTCGTGTCATGGTTTATGACGGCGCAGGTCAACGGCGTGCAGCATTGGGAGTGAATATCTAGGATGGCTACAGGGCTTCGCATTTGGGGGCCGGACGGTCGACTCGTGGTCGACGTGACGCACCGGCTCGGGAAGCCCGTCGCAGTCGTAGGAATCCCGGCTCAATTCAATGGGTCGGGTTCTTACACTGACGGCACGCTTCAGAATCTCGTGAATCAGGGGCAGCGGCTGTTTGCGGCGTTCCAACGAGAGCACACGTTTGGATGGAAAACGAATAGTTGGAATGTGTGCCCGCCCCGCATCACGATCAACGGGGCGACTGTTTCGTGGCAATTCGGCGGCAAGCAGGACGGACAAGCGGAAGTGACGGGAGGGCTTTTGGTGATTGGGGTTTTCTGATGGATGCAGGTTTCTGGTGCAGGACGGACGACAACGCGACGTATCAAATCGACGGCTATACGCCGACGTTCGGGCTCAAGGAGCACCTGCGGTTGACGTTCCAAAACCAGTCGATTCCCCTCGCTGGTGGGGCGGTGAGCATGCAATACGTGACGATTCCGTATGCCGCGTTTTCGTTCTCGGCCAATCAGCCTGTCGTGGCTTTCCGGTCGGAGTCGTGTCCCGCACAGATGCTCGCGTGCCGCAATACCGGCGGTAGCGGTTGGTTTGCTGAATTCTGGGGGCTCAACAGCGGCGCGTCGTTCGAAATGTTCGTGTTCGACCGGCTGTCGAGCTTCACCGGTGGTTCGTCATTCGGGTTGAAAGTATGGAACCCGGCGGGCGAACTGGTTGCGGACGCGGTTACGCCGCAGATGCTCCCGGTCGGGTTCCTCAACAGCAATATGTGCGCAGACGTGGGCGGCGGCATGCCGGGCCACGGGTGGCAACAAGGCATGCGCAATCCGGGACACGGTTGGTCGACTGCGTATGACTTCCCGACTGGCTCGGTCGCATCGGCAGCTGTGCAAGCAGCATCCGCGATCAGTGGCGGGGCGTGGATCGACGGATGGCAGCACAACGGCGGTCGCGCGACTCATTCATGGTGGCGGTTGCCGTGGGATGGTGGCGGCGCGGCTGGTACGTTGATGGAGTACGGATGTCGGCTTGACTGGTCTAGCGTCTTTCTCGACGTTGCCGGGTTCCGCTTCTAACAGTGCGAATCAGGCCGAATCGGACGAAGTTCTGATATTTCAGTGATTGGCTATGATCCCTGCGGGCGTCGCGTCAAGGCGTCCAAATTAACCAAGGGGGCATATGCAGATCAGTCCGACAGAGGCGGCGGCATACGCGGGATCGGGGGTTGGCGTAGGCGCATCGTTGACGCTGACGGACATGGGCGTTATTGCCGGTGTCACGACGGCGATTCTCACGTTCGCGCTCAACGCCTATTTTTCGTGGAAGAAAAGCAAGCTCGATGCGAGGGTGGCGGAGGCGCGCATCCGGGAAGCTGAAGCAGTCTATAAGCGCGCACAGGCAGGCGATGTAATGGTGGCTCGTGAGGTTGACGAGATGGAGGGCGATGAGCACAACTAACCGGTACGGTGGCGCGGGGTTGGTCGGAATCATCGGTGCAACGGCGGCAGCGGCCGTAATCTCGCTTACAGGGGCATCGGAGGGCGTGAGCCTGACGCCCTATAACGACAAGCTGGCCGGGACGTTGGCGACCGTCTGTTACGGGGAAACGAACGTTCCCATGCGGCGCTACACATTGGCCGAATGCAAGGGCATGTTGTCGAATTCGCTGGCGGGATACGCGGCCGGCGTTCGAAAGACGGTGCCGGGATTCGACAGCCTGACCGACGGGCAAAAGGTCGCGGCGATCGACTATGCGTATAACCGGGGGCTTGGTTCGTGGGCGCGAGCCAGCCGGCCCGATGATCCGCCGTCGATCATGCAGGCGTACAGGCGGCGAGACTTCCCGGCCGCGTGTGAGCTTTATCCGAAATGGGCGCTACTTCGGCGCGGTGACAGGTGGATTGACTGTAGCGTGCGCGCGAATGGCTGCTACGGCATTTACACGCGGCGTATGAAGGAGCGCGCCGCATGCTTGGGGGAATAGCGTGAAGTGGATCAAGGAGGCCGTAGCGGTCTTTCTGGTGGGGCTGTTGATCGGTGGCGGGGTGGTGTACTTCGCGAAGGATCGGCAGGTTGCCGCGATGAAACTGGACAATGCGAACGCGCTGGCGAACGCCGTAACGGCGGCGCGGAAGGAGGAACAGCGGCGGGTCGATCAACAAACGGAGAATGCCAACAATGCAAAGACTCAACGCGACGCGGCTCTGGCTGCTGAGTTTGTCGCTCGTGCTACTGCTGCAAGCTTGCGCGGTACGGTCGATTCCCTCGTCGCCCGCGCGCGTTCCGCCGTTGCCGGCGACGGCCCGGCAGGAGCCGACGCTATCGTTTTGCTTGCCGACGTGTTCGGGGAATCTGTCGAGCGAAATGAAGCGCTGGCAAGCGCGCTTGACCGGGCAAGAATCGCCGGAAACGAGTGCGCAGCAGATTACGACGCGCTGACCGCAAGCCAATGAAGTGAAGCCCGCCTAGTGCGGGCTTTTTTGCGTGGCGTCGCACATGTCCGGGATGCGCAGGTCTGCCGGTATCATTGACTGACGCTGGCAACGAAAGTCCGACTATGACCGAGCTACAGGCGAGAGAAATCCGATTGTTGCATATGCGACACACGATCATCCCTTATCACATCAGGGGAGTAGTCGCAGGATTGTCGGCGCTCGACTTGGGGGCAAAATACGACCCGTTTACGCCTGTAGAAATCCGCATCGAAGGCACTGAACCGGAAGTGCAGCGCGAGACGCTTCTAAGCTACGCGCAACCCATTTGGTGCATGGGCGCTATACATTCGCGGTTTTTGTTGGAGTTCATGGGGCTGAAAAGCAAAGGCTCGCCGTCACGTCTTGAAACTATCGCTGACAAAGAGCGTAGGCCGGGCGATATCGGGATCGAAAGCTATCAACGCGCGGACGGTTCATTCCTGTTGAGGCTTGCCCCGTCAGTCGTTGACTGCTTTCCGGACGCCGACGTGGTGCGAAGTGCGTGGATTGGCACCTGTGATTTTGCAGGGCAGCGGCTGGCCCATGCTACCGATGACTACAAGTTGCAGAGCGGCGACGTAACGGCGATGCTGCGGCGCACGTTCGAAACCATACCGGACTTGGTCAGCCATTGGTTTCATAACCAACTAGACTAGACCGTACAGACGGCTGGAAGTGATACGAGGAAAACGGGGGGAACAAGATGGATGCACCGACGATTATAAACATCGTCATCATCGTTATCTTGGCCGTGGCGACAGCGGCATCGGGTTTCTACGCAGCTAGATTATGGTACGTAGCCAGCAAGAAATCGGTGCGCCCGCTCTATGCAGACCTAGGCACAATTGCACCGGTTGGCGATGAAGCGGCAGACGCTATACACTGGATTGTTGGCATTAACAATTACGTGAGCGAGAGCGGCGATGCCAACCAAGCCGCCGCCAAGTGGACGGCTATCTCGGTTGGGATAGGAGCAGTTACAACCGTTGTCGGCGTGGCGTTACCGCTTGTGCTGCATTGGCTCATGCCCCGCTGACTGCCCGTGCGCAGTCAATCAGTCGCTTGTACCCTTATTCATCGCCAGCCCAATGAAAAGCAACTTCACGTTCAGCGATAGTCATATCTTTTCAGTCGATGTTTCCCATGAAGAGCTTGGGGCAATCGGGCCTGCTAGCTTGACGTTTGGACCGAAGCAATCTATTTTGCTCGACTTCAAACTTGGTGAAATCGGAAAATTAGAAGCGGGAAAAAAATATGATCGACTGACTGCGACGGTACAGGACGGACAGGTGTTTACGCTCTTCGGCTGCGAGCTTCATTTCATCGCAGTCTACGCCGATTACATAGTTGCAGGCGACACAGTGGATGCGTTTGACTTGGCCGAATTCGAAATGACCGAAGTTGCCGACTGGTTCTTCCAGTTTCAGCGGATCGCGGGAGAGGTTGGCACCTCAGTTGAATGGAAAAACAGACCTTCCAATGTCTCTGCGGATGTAACGTCACCGCTAGGTAGTTTTTCGCTCGCCATAGCGCCATATACGGAGCTGGTCGCAATTGATGGCGGGAGAGAAATTAGGGATTATGCTGTTTTTTCGATCGAAAATTCTAAAGATGCTCTTACGCTAAGCAAGCTTCGCTCAATTATCACAGGTCTTTGTACGCTGTTTTCCATCTTGCTTGCTCGGCCAGTTTCTATAATCTCTATCCGCGTTAGAGGCAAGGGGGGGAAGGGTTTCTCTGTTTATTTTCCTTATTATGAAAAAACCCCGGATTCCGACGGCCACGAAGATAGTGGGATGCGATTTCTGCTAAAGCGGAATTTGTTCGATCAGAACTGGCAAACTATAGCTCAGTCATTCTTCAATTCTGATTTACTCGATCCGAGTTGGCTTCGCCTTTCGTCGATGAAACGTTATCGGGATTTTTGGGAGTACAAGGTCGCTGCATATGTTTTCATTCTTGATTCCTACGTAGACTTCAAGACAAAACTATTGCCAAAGAAAACCAATAAATCAGCGACATACAAAATTGAAGCGCTTAAAGGGCGTTTGCTGACTTTGCAGTCGACTCCGACTGAGCAGCAGTGCAACGAGTTTGTTGCGCTCGCGACCGAAATCTTCGGGGCGAAAGATTATACGTTTCGTGAGAAATATCAGCATGTCGTGTCGCAAGTTGACGATGACGTAATTAAGATCGTAAATTTGACTGACAACAATTTTTCGGATTTGAAGCGATTCAGGGATGACGTAGCACACGGGAATCCGATAAACGTTGATGGTGCAATTTTGTCGAAAATTCCGCAACTTACGGATAAGTTGTCGCTTCTCCTGACGTATTTTGCGTTCTTGGATTTCGGCCTGACTTCGAGGGATTTTATCGATTGCTTGTCCCGGACATGGAATCGAATCGTTTTGAATTCAGAAATCAATCAATTGCATCTCGATCGAGTAAATGAAAGTGCGGAATTCATTGCCGTGTCGGCCGAAACTCTTGAATTGTTCAAGCAAAAAACGAAAACGAAAACATGTTGTTGCTTCGATATTGTGCCTGGTGCCGAGCCAATATTCTTGGAGCATCAAACGGAACTTTTCTGTCAGCAACTTTTCGTGAAGAGGCCGACGGGCGCGTCACAAGACCCAAATGATTTTTTTCGGCCGGTCGATAAAAAGGTTCGTACAGTTGGAAAGCTTTACTTTGAACACGGTGATGACCATCTTCAACTGAATCACGTTTTCTTGTTCGAGTGACGTGTTAAACGTTTCCTCGTACTGTTTCAGCATCACCTGCTCCACGCAATATTTGCCGATGAGATGCGGTACATAGTCCGCGTTAGTCGCCCGTACCGTTTACCGCACTAACATCGTATTCCATCGCGCCGTGGCCGGCTGGACACAGTGGCGCACCGACCTTTAACCATTTGGCCGATACGCGTGCCGTGTATCCGCACTCGGTGCATTCGGTCTTGTGCATGCGCGTCGACTGGCGCGGCGGCTTGTTGTTCAGCGGTTCGGCTTTGCCGGTGCCTTCGTCGTCGCCTTCTTCGTCCCCATCCTCGACGGGCTTGGTGTCGCCCAAGAGTGCAGTGAGGTCGATCAATGTGCGCGGCCTGTCCGGCATGATCGCGGCGTGAGGTAGTGCCCCGAGCTTGTCTATCATGGGGCGAATCCACGCCTGAAGGGCTGGGGGCTGTTGTGCATGGGTGAGCTTGCCCGTGAATCCAAGCGCCCGCGCAACGCGCGCAAACTCGCCCTTATGCCCCTCTGCAAGCCCGACCGCTGCATGCGTCAGTTCGTGCGCGAGCGTGCAGGCAACTGCCATGCTGTCTGAGCGGCGCGGCGTCAAGAAAATCTCGAAATGCTCATCCTCGCTCACGCGGGGCGACCAGCATTCACCGGTCGCATGGTCATTCTTTCCGCCGCTCGTCCAGCCGATCGTCACGCGAAACTTCGGTAGCGGCTTTCCGAGTTCCGCGAAGCGCGGAGCCATGAGCGCCGCCATGCTGTTGAGCCATGTCTCGCGGTTGAGCTTCGCGTTTTCCGAATGTGCCGGCGACGCCATTTCGTAGTCCTATTGATATTGTTTAAACAGTCTCCATTCTGGCGGTGATTTGTGCGCAGGTCAATACCCGAGGTAAAGTGTGCGTTGTAAGGTCACTGTCCCTCCTGCGAAGGTGAAGTTGGGCGGAGCGTGAGACGCGGCGCGCCTATCGTGCCTTGACGGCGGCGGCTCGCTGGCGTCGGCGCTCGGCGCGCTTCGCCAGCCACTCAACGATCCGGCTGTGTCGCGCGACGGCATTTTCGTAACCGTAGGTATCGACGGTTCGGAAGAGGTAACCCGGCTCGAATACGTAGTGCACGAAGTAAGGCTCGGCGGGCGGATCGCTGTGATTCGTGACGCCTAGAAAGGTCGTCCAGACACGCGTGTTTGGTGCAACCGTGGTGTCACCAATGTCTCTATCCCGGTGCTTGCAGAAGGTTTCGAGGTCAACCTCGACCGGTTGATTCTGGTCGTTCAGGATGAAATAGTGCTGCATGATCTCGCCCAAAACACTGTATGGATATACAGTTTATCGCGCGGTAAGATGGGGGCGTCAAGAACCGAAAATAGGGGACAGCCGGTGTGTACCAACTACAAAGCTCCTGACGAAGATCCCGGCATCAACGAGCTGAAGATTGGCATTGGCGACCTGTACCGTCGCGATCCTTGGGAACTGCACGTCTATCCGGATTACGCAGCGCCCATCGCCTACGCGACCGGGGAGGGCTTGGGCGTCGTCAAGGCTGTTTTTGGCTTCTGGCCGAAGTTTATGCAGCCGGAGCGTGTGGACGAGAGCGGGAAGAAAAAGCGCAAGCTCGACACCATGAACGCCCGCACAGAAACGGTCGGAGAGTCGCGCCTATATGGCAAGGCTTGGCGAGAGGGGCAGCGGTGCTTGATTCCGGCTCAGTGGATATATGAACCGTGCTACGAGACTGGCAAGAACGTGTGGCATCGCATCGGCCTAGCTGGCTGGCGTCCGTATTGTGTCGCGGGTATCTGGAAGCGATATGAGGATCAGGACGGCCGGTCACTGATTGGTATGTCCATGCTGACCGTCAATGCTGATGGCCACCCTCTCATGTCCCGAATGCACAAGCCGAAAGACGAAAAGCGTTCCGTCGTGATCGTGCGGCCGGAGGACTATGACGAGTGGCTGACGACGCCGAATATCGAGGCGGCGCGCGCCATGCTGCAACTGTACCCGGCCGATGACATGGCGGCCGAGCCGGCGCAGTCGGAGGGCGCGCGCTCAGTGTGACTGCCGCCGTCAGATCAGTGGCGTTGCCTTGCACGTTTCCGCGACGCGCCGGATTTGCGCGGCAGCGTCGGAAAGGTCGAATTCCGTATCTACCTCTGAATACTGGTACGTCTTTGCGCGCACAAGTAGGCGCTTCCCGTTCGCGACGGCTGCGGCGAATCGCTTCACGTCGCTCGCATCCGTCACGATCAGGTACTTGTCGTCATATTCCGATGTGAGGCGCTGGGCCGCTCCACCATCGACCCGGTATTGCACGTCCCGCGTCTCATTGCGCTCGTGCGTCGCGCCGAGATACTGGCCGAAGCTGATTTGAACGTAGACGCTGTCCGCGCCGGGCTGGTCGCACTTGAAGATGAGCAGCGCGCCCGTGCTGGCGCCGTCGCGGCTTTCGAGCGAAGCGATGCCCCTTACCTTGTCGGTCATCGCATCCTTCAACGTCCTGAAGTGCCAGCCCGATCCGGCCGCAGCGTCTTGCGGATGCTGGCCGACATCGTGAGAGCGTTCGCAGCCATACAGCGACGCCGCGAGCACCAAGCACGCGGCAGTGATTCTGTTCATTGTTATTCCCCCGTATTTTCCCGACGAATTTTAGCTTGGCGTGCGGGTGTCATGCGAGGCAGTTATGCGGCTCGAGAGGGGGCGGCGCGCCTACAGGTCAATTTGCGCGCCAATCTCCCGCATCTTATTCAGCACGAGCGCTAGTTGCTCGTCCGTGAGCGCGAGCCGCGCCGCGCCGAAGAAGAGGATTTGCGGGCTCAATTCGCGCGGCACTGCGCCGCCAGTGTATTTCCGCCATTGCTGGCCGCCGGCAACTCCGAACAGATCGGCCATTTGTTCGCCAGTGCGGCCGAGTTCGGCTTTGAGCCGTTGCAAATCGGCAGTGGTAGGAGGCGTGTATTCCATATAGAAAAGCCGCCTTGCGGCGGCCCTTGGAGTTAGTGAGCAAGGAGTCTCGCGAGAGCGAGGGCAGTACCTGCGAATGCCGTAGCCCAGATGACCGGATACCAGCGGTTTTCCCGGTTGATCTTCGCCGCTTCAGCGTTCAGCTTCATGGTTTCAGCCATCAGCTTGCCGATCTCTGCTTCGGTCTTGATCGTGTCCAAGGTCTTGGTGCTCATTGTTCTTCCTTCCGGGATGGCGGGCGGCGCGGTGTGCGCTACCTCTAGGCGATATATTAGCACCATTGGTGCTAGTGTCAAGGGGGCGACGTGTCGATCCGGGTATTGCGCCACGATTGCATTTTCGTCCCCATTATTCTCCCATGGCGCGCAGCGTTCCTTTGTTTGTGGGTGGGTTCGAGTCCGGCCTCA
>NZ_JACFYV010000379.1:0-2703 GCF_016759955.1 Burkholderia sp. KCJ3K979 | reverse complement strand
TAGCCGTTGCCCCACACGTCCGGAATCCACACCGAGATCACGCCGACGACTAGGCCGCCGAGCGCGAGCCGCACGGGCAACGGCACCGGCAGCCGCTTGAACTGCGTCTTCGACGCGTCGAGCAGGTGCAGGAACTGCGGCGCGAGCACGCCGCACAGCGCGCCGAGCACGACGAACGGCAGCACCTCGGCGCCGGTCACGGCCGGAAACACCGGCATCTCGTACGGCGGCCGATAGCCGGCGAATTCGCGCATCACGATGTTCGCGACGACCGACGCGACGACCATCGGCCCGAAGCTCTCCATCGCGATCGTGCCGAGCACGATTTCCGACACGAAAAAGGCGCCGGCGATCGGCGCGTTGTACGCGGACGTGATGCCGGCCGCCGCCCCGCACGCGACCAGCAGGCGCAGGCGCGGCGGGTCGAAGTGCGCGAAGCGGCCGACGAGCGACGCGGCGAGCGCCGCGAGCTGCACCATCGGGCCTTCGCGGCCGATCGAGCCGCCGCTGCCGATCGTCAGCAGCGACGACACGCTGCGCCACAGGCTCTGCCGTACCGGCACGACGCCGTTGCCGAGCGCGACCGACTCCATGTAGTCGGTCTTGGCGGCCTCCTTGTCGCCGCGCGTCGCGAGCAGCAGCACGCAGCCGGCGAGGAAGCCGCCCGCGGCCGGCATCCAGAACCGCAGGTACCACGGCAGGCTCTTCGCCATCTGCACGAAGCTGCCGCTGTGCCCCGAGATCAACCGCTGCATCAGGTCGATGCCTTCGCGAAACGCCATCGTCGCAAAGGCGCCGCCGACGCCGACGATGGCCGACCAGATCAGCATCGTATGGGCGTCCGACAGGCGGAACAGCGTTCGGGCGCGAGTGCGCAGCTTCAGCAGGAACGAGAGCACGGCTGAAAGGGGGCGATGGAAAACGACGCGAAGCATAGCACTGCGCCGCGCCCGCGGGACTTCCCTGTCGGGCTTCCCGTCGGGCGCGGCGCGCGAGCCGTCGCGGACGTGCGGCTCAGCCAAGCCAGTGCTGCACGGCCCAGGTGATCCCGTAGCCGCCGGCGATCAGCCACACGTTCAGGATCAGGCCGGTCATCAGTGCACGCGGGCCGGCTGCGCGGATCTGCGCGACGCGCGTCTCGATGCCGAGTGCGGTCATGGCCATCGTCAGCGCGAAGGTGTCGAGCACGTTCAGCGTATGCGTGACGTCCGCGGGCAATACGTTCAGCGAATTGACGATCACGAAGCCGAGGAAGCCGAGCGCGAACCAGGGCACCGCCACCTTGCGCTGGCGTTGCGTGCCGCCGGCCGTGTCGTGAGCCGCGCGCGCGGAACGGGACGAACGGGCGAGCCACCAGCCGAGCGCGAGCAGCACGGGCACCAGCAGCATCACGCGCGTCATCTTCACGATCGTCGCGACGTGCACGACCTCCGGGCTGATGTCGCTCGCCGCGCCGACCACCTGCGCGACTTCGTGGATCGTGCCGCCGAAGAACAGGCCGAGGCCGGCCGGATCGAGGTTCAGCAGCCCGGCGTGGTAGGCGAGCGGATACAGGAACATCGACAGCGTGCCGAACAGCACGACGCTGCCCACCGCCATCGCGCTCTGGTGCGGCTTCGACTGCAGCGTCGACTCGAACGCGAGCACCGCGGCCGCGCCGCAGATCGCGCTGCCGGCGGCGGTCAGCAGCGCGGCGTCGCGGTCGAGCTTCATCAGCTTCATGCCGACCCAGGTGCCGATCGCGAGCGTGCTGACGACGATCAGTACCGACACCGCGAGGCCCGGCAGCCCGACCTGCGCGATCTCCTGCAGGCTCACGCGCAAGCCGAAGAACGCGACCGCGATGCGCAGCAGCTTGCGGGCGGAGAAATTGACGCCGGCCGCCCAGCTGGCCGGCATGCCGTCGCGCAGTGCGTTGCCGTACAGCGCGCCGGCGACGATGCCGACGATCAGCGGCGACAGGCCGAGCCCCGCGATCGCAGGAAGCTCGGACAGGCTCGTGACGGCGGCGGCGAATAGCGCGACGAACAGCACGCCGTTCAACTGGCCGCGCATCGACGGCGCGGCGTGGCTGAGAGGGGGAGTCGGAGCAGTGGACATGGAGCACCGTGATGGAGCGTGTGGCGATGGTGCAATCCTAATTTCGTTATATCGATATGAAAAATTGTGATTTGTGACATAAACTATCCGGAAAGCCGATAATTCATACCCATGACCCCGGATCAACTGATAACGTTCGCCGCCGTCGCCGAGCATCTGAACATCAGCCGCGCCGCCGTGGCGCTGCATCTGTCGCAGCCGGCCGTGTCGGGCCAGTTGCGGCTGCTGCAGGAAGAGTTCGGCGAGTCGCTGTACCAGCGCGACGGCCGCGGCATCCGCCTGACGCCGGTCGGCGAACAGCTCGCGCAATACGCGAAGGCGCAGCGCGACACGTTCGCGCAGGCGCGTGCGTTTCGCGACGCGGTGCGCGGGCTGGAAGCCGGCACGCTGCGCATCGGCGCGAGCACGACGCCCGCGAGCTACCTGCTGCCGTACCTGATCGCGGCGTTCCAGCCGCACGCGCCGCGCGTGTCGATCCAGACGATGAGCGGCAATACGGCCGACGTGGTCGCGGCGCTGCCGTCGCTCGACATCGCGCTGATCGAAGGGCCGCCCGGCGAGGCGCTGCCGCCGGGCACGGCCGTGCACGCGTGGCACGAGGAC
>NZ_JACFYV010000378.1:0-2790 GCF_016759955.1 Burkholderia sp. KCJ3K979 | reverse complement strand
ATGCACGACCGCGTCGGGGCGCGCATCGGCCGCGGCCGCGCGCATGGCCTCCGCGTCGAGCAGGTCGGCGGGCAGCAGCGTGCAGTGTGCGAACGCCGGATCGGCGGGGCGGGGCGTGCCGGGCGCGACCGTGCCCCAGACGTCATAGCCGGCCGCCTGCAGGCGTTCGGCCATGTAGCGACCGGTGAAGCCCGTCAGGCCCGTGACGAATGCACGGCGCGACGGACGCCCGGTTTCAGAACGTGTCATGGTGTTGGTTCCGCGTCAAATCCGCTTCGACCATCATCTGGCAAAGTTGTTCGAGCGTCGTCTTCGGTGCCCAGCCCAGTTTGCTTTTCGCCTTGTCCGCGCAGCCGATCAGCAGGTCGACTTCGGCCGGGCGGTAGAACTTCGGATTCACTTCGACGAGCACGTTGCCGGTCGCCGCATCGAGGCCGCGCTCCTGCTCGCCCTTGCCGGTCCATTCGATCTGGTAGCCGGCCGCCGCGAACGCCATCCGCACGAAGTCGCGCACGGTTTCGGTGCGGTTGGTCGCCAGCACGTAGGTGTCGGGTTCGTCGGCCTGCAGCATGCGCCACATGCCTTCGACGTATTCGAGCGCAAAGCCCCAGTCGCGCTTCGCGTCGAGATTGCCGAGCTCGAGCTTGGTCGTCTTGCCCAGCTTGATCTTCGCGATCGTGTCGGTGATCTTGCGCGTGACGAATTCGCGGCCGCGCAGCGGCGATTCGTGGTTGAACAGGATCCCGCTGCTGCCGAACAGGCCATACGATTCGCGATAGTTCACGGTCATCCAGTGCGCGTACAGCTTCGCGACGCCGTACGGGCTGCGCGGATAGAACGCGGTGGTTTCCGTTTGCGGAATGGCCTGTACCTTGCCGAACATCTCGGACGTCGACGCCTGGTAGAAGCGCGTCTTCGGGCTCACGACGCGAATCGCCTCGAGCAGGTTCAGCGGGCCGATGCCGGTCACTTCGGCGGTCGTCGCCGGCTGGTCGAACGACACGCCGACGAAGCTTTGCGCGGCCAGGTTGTAGAGCTCGTCCGGCTGTGTGCGTTCGAGCAGGCGCAGGCTCGAGCCTGCGTCGGTCAGGTCGTGTTCGACGAGCGTCAGGTTCGGGTGCGTGTCGACGCCAAGCTCGGCGATACGCCAGAAGTTCACCGAGCTGGTGCGGCGGTAGGTGCCGGTGACTTCGTAGCCTTTGTCGAGCAGCAGTTTGGTCAGGTACGCACCGTCTTGCCCCGAAATTCCGGTGATGATGGCCTTTTTACGCGTTTGGCTCATGGCGTTGTCCTGGTAGAAGCGATGGATGATGAAATTCAGGCGGTCGTGCCGGCGGCAGCCGGCACCGCGCGGCGCGCCGGCCCGCGTGTCAGGCGCCGTTCGAAGCCGTACCAGCTCAGGGTCGCGTAAGCGAGCGTGATCGCCAGCGCGAGCACGGCCGTGACGAAGCGGTTCAGGTGCAGCGGCCACAGCGCGTACAGCACGCTCAGGTGGATCAGATAGACGGTGTAGCTGACGGTGCCGACGTAGACGAGCATCGGGTTCGTCAGCACGCGCTGCACGAGGCCGCGGCCGCGCAGCGCGATCACGACGATCGACGTGCACAGCAGCAGCGAGATGCTGTAGAGCGCCGCGTTCGACAGCGGCGTGTTCGCGGCGCGAAAGCGCGGGAACGACAGGTGCAGCCAGCCGAGGATCGCGAGCGACACGAGCGCGCCGACGATCGCGAGCGGATAGAACGGCTCCAGCGCGCGCCGGTCGCGGCGCAGCACGATCGCCAGCAACGCGCCGGCCGCGAGCAGGTCCATCCGGAACGGCGTCAGGTAGTAGATCGGCCAGAACGAATCGAACCACGGCGTCGCGATCGCGCGCAGCACCGGCGCCGCGACGATCAGCGCGGCGGCGACCCACAGCAGCGCGCGCTCCGAGCACCACAGCACGACGAACGGCCAGAAGATGTAGAACTGCTCCTCGACCGCGAGCGACCACAGCACGTTCAGGCTGTCATGGCCGATGCTGCCGAGCGACAGCCCGATATTGGTCGAGAAAAACGCGAACCACGGCCAGTGCGGCAGCCAGCTCGCGCCGAACAGCAGCGTCGACACCACCAGCAGCAGCACGTACGGCGGCAGGATGCGGCGCACGCGGCGGGCATAGAAGTGGCTGAAGTACGACTGCCCGCGCGCCTTGCGATCGAGCAGGATGCCGGTGATCAGCAGGCCGCTCAGCACGAAGAACAGGTCGACACCCATCCACAGCGGCGCCTTCAGCGCGTGCTGCAGGAATACGGCGCCCACCGCGATCGCGCGCAGCCCGTCGAGCTGCACGATCCGGCCGTGGTGCGGCGGGGCGAGGTCGGCGGGGCGCGCCAGGGCCGTCATCGCGCGGCTCCTTCACGACCCGCATCCAATGCGTGTACGTATTGCATGCCTTTAAATCGAATATGGAATCGAAACCGATTCTAGGGAAAAGAAATCGGTAAAAAAACGCGCGTCGGTTAGCGGGCGATAAATAGGCAAATGCCGATTATTACGATCGCGGCATGAAAGGTTGGCGCCCGGACGGGCTCACCAGGCGGCGCAGAGCGGAATTTTCTACGTGGTGGCGCGGAAAAAGGCGGTCGTTATTGCCGTTTTTGGGCGTCGTTTATTCGCTGTTCCGGCTCGATATTTCAGGCAGAAACATCCCCAAATATTTCCAAATTTCTTGTGATTATTTTTGCTTGTAACCTGCATCGCGACGTTTGAAACCCATTTAGCGACAGGGCGCGGCCGCGGGCGATCCGTGGC
>NZ_JACFYV010000377.1:0-2882 GCF_016759955.1 Burkholderia sp. KCJ3K979 | reverse complement strand
CCGCCGAGACCACCCAGCGCCCCCGTCACCGTACCGGCCACGCCCGCGACCGGCTCGAGCAATCCGCTACCGATACCAATGGCCGCGCTTCCCGTCCCCGTCCCGGCCAGCCCGATCGAGATACCGCCTGCATTCGGGTTGCCGACCGTCACCGCCCCATTCCCCCATCCCGTCACCGTGCCGACGAGTCCCCCGGGCGCCGGCGACGCGCCTTCGATGATCAAGCCGTCGGTGTTGCTGAGACTTCCCGGCACGGCGGTCACGACCACCGCCTGGGACGCCGTGGCGGCCAGGCTGAACACAGCCGCGACCGACAGGGCGATACCCGTCAATTTCACGTTCTTTTTCGTTTTCATGAGTAACCTCAGTTCGGTTGGACAACCGCGGAACAGCTCGAGCGATGACGCGTGGACCCTGTCGCCCGAAGGCGGCACGAATCGCTCGCGGATTGCCCGATACGGCAAAGCGTTGAAACAAGTTCGAACAGACCGATGCAACGGGATACCAAACACCGCGTGATGCGCTTCATGAAAACGATTCGCATCACGAAGTTTCTGAAATACGAACCTGAAAACAAACCACCAATAACCATCGATAAACGATCGGCCGCTCACGACGACTTCATCGCGAGCGGCCGTCGCCCCTCCCTTTAGAACTTCCACAACAGATTGCCGTACAACGCGTGATCACTGATGTGGCCGCCAAGCTGGCCGCTATACGACAGGCCGAGCGACAGGTTCTTGGTCACGGCCGCATCGACGCCGACCTCGAGCACCGCGGCATCACGCGCGACCGGCACGCCGGTCACGCTGAACGGCGAACCGCCGCTCGCGAACGACAGCGTCGACGCCGGCTGCGTATTGCCGAATGCATGCCGCCAGCCGACGGTGCCGAACGCCGTGACCTTGCCCTTCGTCGTGACCGCGACGTCGGTCGAGGCCCGCACGCCGAGCGTCGAGAAGCCGAGGCCCGTCGTGTCGGAATCGCCCTGCAGTGCCGCCGCGCCGCCGTTCTCCTTGAAACCGCCGGTGTGCAGGCTCGCGAACGCAAGCCCGACGAACGGTTCGAGCGAGACGTTGCGAATGGCCGTCGAGTAGCCGATCTCGGTGAACACCTGCGTCGCGTTCGCGTCGTAGCTGGCGGTATCGTGGTCGGCGAAGCTGCCGAACGACGGATTGCGCTCGCTATGCACGCGGTACCACGACTGCGACACGCCACCGCGCACGTTCCACGCGTCGTATCGGCCGCTGGCGTACAGCGCGATCGTCCCGCCGTTGACCTTCGCCGACTCGTTCTGGTCGGTATTGAGCTGGCTGCGCGACGCGCCGCCCGCGATACCGACGCGCCAGTGGCTGCTGACTTCCGCATCCGTGCCGACGATGAAGCCATACAGGTTGCGATCGATCGACGCGACGCCATCGCCGTTGAACCGGCTATGCGAGCCGTACAGCCGGCCCCACACCGCGGGCTTGTACGACTTGGCCGGCGTGCAGCCGTTCTCCGCGGCCATGCGCCGGTCGAGCGCCGCCGCATGGTCGTCCGCCGACACCGGCGCCTCGCATCCGCACAGCGCGCCGCCCGGCTGCGAACCGAGCCGCGCGCGATCGAGCACCGCGTCGTGCACGTAGCGGCTGTCCGACAGCAGCACGCTACGCGTACTCGGATACAGATCGCCGGCCAGTTGCGTGAATGCGCGGTTCGCGGTCGTCGCATCCGACGTCAGCACCGTATCGAACAGCGGGTTGCCGGCGCCGAGCGTGCCGACCGCGCCCGCCACCGCTTGCCCGTCGGGCGTAGTCGCCACCGACGAGAACGGCGTGCCGTTCGGCGCCAGCGACATCAGTACCTGCGCCGGGTTGTACGTGAGCGTCGGCGTGAGGAACGCATACGTCGAGCTCACCGCGCTGAACTGCCCTTGCACGCCCGCGCCGGCATTCACGATGGTGTAGAGCTTGCCCGGCTGGTATTGCCCGGTCGCCGCGACGACCTGCACCGACCCACCGTTGAGCGTGGCGGAGCCGGTCACGTCGAGGCCGCCGCTCTGCTGCGGCGTGGCGCCGACCTGCAGCGTCGAGCCCGGCTGGAAGGTCGCGTTGCCCGCGACCTTCAGCGGCTGCCCGAGCTGGAGGACCGACGCGGTACCGCCGCCCGACACGACCAGGCCGCCGACCGTGCCCGTCCCGGTGACGGTCGCGCCGCTGCCGACGGTCACCGGCGAGCTGGCCAGCGAACCGGTGACGGCGAGCGTGCCGCCCGTCACGTTCGTCGGCCCGGACAGCGTGTTCGTCCCGCTCAGCACCTGCGCGCCCGTGCCGGCCAGCGTCAGCGGACCGGTACCCGACAGCGTGCCCGCGAACGAGCTGGTGCCGGCGGTATTGACCGTCAGCGGCGTCGCGCCGAGATTCACGGTCGAACCCGTCGTACCCGACAGCGTGCCGATCGACTGCGGCGCGGCCGAGGCCGCCAGGTTCAGCGTCGCGCCGCTGCCCGCGAGGATCACCGGGCTCGTCGGCGCGAGGCTGCCTGCACCGGCGAGCGCGAGCATGCTGCCGCTGCCGATTGTCGTGCCGCCGGTGTACGTGTTGGCGCCGGTCAGCGTCTGCGTGCCGCCGCCCTGCACCGCGAAGCCGCCGGTGCCCGCGATCGTGCCGCCGAACGAACCGCCCGCCGGACCGGCCACGGTCAGCGTATTGCCGCCGAGATTCACGGTCGAACCGGCGGCGCCCGACAACGCGCTCGCCGTCTGCGGCGTCGTGGCCGCGCCGACGTCGAGCGTCGCGCCGTTGCCGGCCAGCGTCAGGGCGCTGCCTGCCGACAGGCTGCCGTTGCCGCCGACCGCCAGCGTGCTGCCGTTGCCGATCGTCGTGCCGCCCGTGTACACG
>NZ_JACFYV010000376.1:0-2899 GCF_016759955.1 Burkholderia sp. KCJ3K979 | reverse complement strand
GTGCCGTACTCGCTCGACGCACCCGCCGCGGCCGCGCCCGCCGTGCCGCCGTCCCGCGCGCCGGTGCACTGGTTCCCGCTGCCGCCCGCGCGCGCCGAGCACGGCAACGCGCCGCTCGGCGTGACGGTCGGCCCGGACGGCGCGCTGCGCGCGGCCGTCGCGTCGCCTTCGCGCCCTGGGCGCGGCGCGGACCTCGTCGACCTGTCGCATACCGACGGCAGCATCGACGCACTGCTCGTGCACGTGGACGACGACAGCTACCAGGGGCGCGTGGCCGTCGAAGCCAGCGACGACCTGCGCAGTTGGCGGCCGCTCGGCAGCACGCAGTTGCTGAAGGTCGGCCGCGGCAACGACATGCTGGTGCAGGAACGCATCGCGCTCGACGGCGCGGCGCCGCGCTACCTGCGACTCGACTGGCTCGACGGCGCGCCCGCGATCGCGTCGATCGACGTCGAGACGCATCCGCGCGACGCACGCGGCACCGATACGGCGTCCGTGCCGCGCCAGTGGCGCGACGCCGTACGGATACGCGCCGGCGCCGCGCCGGGCGAGTATCTGTTCGACACCGACGGCGCGTATCCGGTCGATCGCGTGCGCATCGACCTGCCGCAGCCGAACACCGTCGCCCGCGCGACGCTGCAAAGCCGCGCCGATGCACGGGCGCCGTGGCGCGACGTCGCTGACGCCGTGCTGTTCCGGCTGCAGGGCAAGGGCGGCGAGCAGCGCAATCCGCCGCTCGAGTTCATCGCGAACACGGATCGCGCGTGGCGCATCGTCGTCGACATGCGCAACGGCGGGCTCGGCAGCGGCCAGCCGGCCATCGCGATCGGGTGGCATCCGGCCGCGCTGACCTTCGTCGCGCGCGGCACGCCGCCGTTTACGCTCGGCGTGGGCGACGCGTCGCTCGTGTCGTCGGCCGTGAGCCGCGACGCACTGCTGGTCGGCATGGCGCCCGAAGTGCGGCCCGCCCGCGTCGGCGCGGCGCTGCCGGCATCGGCCGTCGCGCCGGCGGCAGCCGCCGATGCGGATGCCGGGCGCCGCTACGTGCTGTGGGGCGCGCTGGTGGTGGCGGTCGGTGTGCTCGGCGCGATCGCATGGCGCGTCGCGAAAGCCGGCAGCGACACGCGCAGCCGCGACGAGTGACGTCGACATGCGTTTGCGTGCCGCTTGACGCGGCGTTCACGTTCATCGAGCAGGTGCGTTCTTTGGGACATCGCCACGCGTGACCGCACCGATTCATCGAGTGGCTCGCCTTCCACCTTTGCGTGAGGGCCGCACGACGCGCCAGCGGCCCGAGCCGGCGTCCGTCAGCCGCTATCGAGCCATGAAGCGGCCAGCCGCGATACCGGAGACACGCGGCGCACGGCATGGGCAACGGGCCGCTTGCACAGGATCGCGCTGTCGTAGCGCTTGCCGGCGAAGCGCATCACGTCGACCACCTCGAAGCCCTGCGCGCCGTAAAACGCCAGCAGGTGCGCAGCAGGATGCGGCGTATCCAGCGCGAGCAGCGCATAGCCGCGCAACGCGGCCCACTGCTCGGCGAACGACAGCAGCAACGCGCCGATTCCGCGGCTCTGGCAAGCCGGGTCCACCGCCACCTGGCGCACGCTCGCGACGCCTTCGCGCCGGTACAGCGAGCAGGCCGACGACGGATCGGTCGCATACAGCGTGGCCGTACCGACGACACGCCCGCCGCACACTGCGACATAGCACTCGCCCGCTTCCGCGCGGCAGCGCGTGACGTCTTCGTCCTGATCGACGCACGTGCAGTTGAGCCCCATCGCACCGAGCCGCGCGAACGCGCGGTGCAGCATCGGCGTCAGTTGTGCATAGCTGTCGATTGCCGGATCGAAACGCCGGACGATCACCCGATCGACGCACCGTGAAGGCAGCGCGGCAGGGGTGGGGTCGGCGATCGCGTTCCAGGGTATCGACATGGCCATGCTCCGTGGTGAAGATGCACGAAGTCTAGGAGCGCGCCGGTTACCGTCGCAAGAAAAAATGTCGTAAAAATTCCGGGCTAAGACGGCGGGCGGAGGTCACGAATACGGTGCGTTCCGATGCTGCGTGCACGTCGTGGCGAACGCATCGAAGCACCGATCGTTGTTCGCGCAAGCAACGCGCCATGCAATGAAGTCGCGTGGTGATGTCCACATCCGCGCGCATGCCGTTGACACGTACCGCCCCGCGCTCCAGACTCGCTGCTCCGTCACCGCCCCGCGAGCGCCCATGATCACCTGCTTCCTTCGCTACGTCGTCGATCCGTACAAACTCGTCGAATTCGAAACCTACGGCAAGATGTGGATTCCGCTCGTCGAGCAGTTCGGCGGCACGCATCACGGCTACTTCCTGCCGTCCGAAGGCGCGAGCAACATCGCGCTCGCGATGTTCTCGTTCCCGAGCCTCGCCGAATACGAACGCTACCGCGAACGCTCGAAGGACGATCCGGCCTGCCAGGCCGCGTTCCGCTACGCGGAGGAAACGCGCTGCATCGTCAGCTACGAGCGCAGCTTCTTCCGGCCGGTGTTCGAGTAACGGGCGGCGTCGCCGCGCATCGCGCCCCGTTTTCCAGCGGCGGACGAAAAAAAGCCCCGCCTGCATCCGCGCGGCGGGGCCAACCCATGTCAGTAGAGACATCATGGAGGAGACGAGCCCATCTTATCGACCGTGGCGCACCGTCTCAACCAAGCATTTCTGCTATCGATCTGCGGGGCCGCGCACACGATTGCCCCCGCCACGCGGCATATCGATAGAACGAAAAGTCGTTTTCAGAGTGGCGACGGGGTCGTTACCATCTGGTTTTAAGCCTGTGCTTAGCCGGGCAAGCCAATCCCAGGAGCGCCCCTTGACTGCATTCGATCAACACCGCCGCCCGTTCGTCGTCGGCATCGGCGGGACC
>NZ_JACFYV010000375.1:0-2910 GCF_016759955.1 Burkholderia sp. KCJ3K979 | reverse complement strand
CGCTCGTCGACGGCGACGGGCGCTGCGTCGGCGCGATCGGCGTCTCGGGCGGCAGCGTCGACGAAGACACCGCGATCGCGCGGCACTGCCGCGACCTTTTTCAGGCAACCCTTCACTCCACAAGGTAAGCACATGACACGGAAACGCATCCTCATCACCGGCGCGGGCACCGGCTTCGGCCGCGAAGTCGCGCTGCGGCTCGCCGAACGCGGCCACGACGTGACGGCCGGCGTACGCACGGCCGTCGAGATCGACGCACTGACGGACGCCGCCGCGCAGCGCGGCACCGCGTTGCGCGCGGTGAAGCTCGACGTCACGTCGGCCTACGATCGCGCGCGCGCCGCCGAACTCGACGTCGACGTGCTCGTGAACAACGCAGGCGTCGGCGAAGCCGGCGCGCTCGTCGACCTGCCGGTCGAGATCGTCCGCGAGCTGTTCGACGTGAACGTGTTCGGGCCGCTCGAACTCACGCAGCAGATCGCACGCGGGATGCTCGCGCGCAAGCACGGCAAGATCGTGTTCGTGTCGTCGATCGCGGGGTTGATCACGGGGCCGTTCACCGGCGCGTACTGCGCGTCGAAGCACGCAATCGAATCGGTGGCCGAGGCGATGCACGCGGAGCTGGCGCCGCACGGCATCCGCGTCGCGGTCGTGAACCCGGGCCCGTACCGCACCGGCTTCAACGACCGGATGATGGAAACGACGCGGCGCTGGCACGATCCGGCCGTGCATACCGTGACGCCCGAGCGGCTGGCGTTCCCGCTCGAACAGCACGACCCGGAGGAAATGATCGCGAAGATGGTCGACGTGATCGACAGCGACGGCGGCGCGTTCCGCAACCTGCTGCCGGCTTCATCGGAAGCGTTCGTGCGCACCGAGCAGGCGCGTGCGTGGGAGCGGCAACAGTAAGCCGGCGGCGAAGCGGCGGGCCAACGCAACGGCCCGCCGCTCACGCGATTCAGTACACGTCCCGCATGTAGCGCCGCGCCTTCGAAAGCCGCGCGACGTAGTCGTTCGCGGCTTCGTCCGACATGCCGCCGTGCCGGGCGACGATCGCCTTCAGCGCCGTATCGACGTCCTTGGCCATCCGCGCGGCGTCGCCGCACACGTAGAAGTGCGCGCCCTCTTCCAGCCACGCGAACAGCTCGGCGCCCTGCTCGCGCATCCGGTCCTGCACGTAGACCTTGTCGGCCTGGTCGCGCGAGAACGCGAGGTCGAGCCGCGTCAGGAAGCCGCTGTCGCGCATCTCGCTCAACTCGTCGCCGTAGTAGAAGTCGGTCTGCGCGTGCTGCTCGCCGAAGAACAGCCAGTTGCGCCCGCGCGCGCCGCGCGCCCGCCGCTCGTGCAGGAAGCCGCGGAACGGCGCGACGCCGGTGCCCGGGCCGACCATCACGATCGGCACGTCGCCGTTCACCGGCGGCCGGAAATGCGCGGACTTCTGCACGAACACGGGCACGCGGCCGTCGTCCGCGCGATCGGCGAGGAACGTCGACGCGACGCCTTTGCGCGCGCGCCGGCCATTGTGATAGCGCACGGCCGACACGGTCAGGTGAATCTCGCCCTCGTGCGCGCTCGGGCTCGACGCGATCGAATAGAGGCGCGGCTGCATGCGCTTGAGCATGCCGACCAGCTCCGCGCCCGACAGCTCGACCGGGTATTCGTGCAGCACGTCCGCCAGTTGCTGCCCCCACAGCCATTGCTTGAGGTCGCCCTTGCGATCCTCGCCGAGCAGCGACTTCAGCGCGCCGTTCGCGCTGCGCGACGCGATGAAGGCCAGGGTGTCCGGATGCGGGCGCGTGATGTCGAAGTGGCGTGCGAGCGCATCGCCGAGCCGGATCTCGCCGACGCCCGCGACCGACACGGGCGCATCGGCCTTCAGCGCGGTGACGGACAGCAGTTCGTCGACCAGTTCCGGGCAGTTGGTCGGCCATACGCCGAGCGCGTCGCCGGTTTCGTATTCGAGGTTCGCGCCGTGGGTCGACAGCGATACGTAGCGCGTGTCTTTTGCCGCGCCCGGCCGGTTCAGCCGCAGGTTCGCGACGAGCTTCGACGGCGCCGGATGCGCTTTCGTCGGCAACAGCCCCGACGGGCTCAATCCGCCGGACGGCACCGCGTGCAGCGCGGCATCGGCCTCCTTGATGCGCGCGACGACGCGCTCGAGCCACTGATCGGCATCGTGCTGGAATTCGACGTCGCAATCGACGCGTGCGCACAGGCGCGCCGCGCCGAGTTCCGCGAGCCGTGCGTCGAGCCGGCGGCCGTGGCCGCAGAACTGGTCGTAGTTGCGGTCGCCGAACGCGAGCACCGCGAAATGCACGCCGTCGAGGCGCGCGGCGCTGCCGGCCTGCAACGCATCCCAGAATTCGCCGCCGTTGTCGGGCGCATCGCCGTCGCCGAACGTGCTCGTCATCAGCAGCACGTATTGCGCGCCGGCCAGCGACGCGACCGGATAGTCGGACATGCACGCGGTGCGGATCTCGAAGCCCGCGTTCATCAGCTTCGTCGCGTAATCCTCGGTCAACGATTCGATGTTGCCGGTCTGCGACGCCCACAACAACGTGACCTTCGGGCGCGGGCGCACGATGCGCACGCCGCCGGCCGCGGCGGCGTCGGCCGGCAGCGCGGGCGCGGCAGCGGTCTGCGCACCGGCAGGCAGCGAGCGGCTGAACAGGCCCGCGAGCATGCCGTCGAGCCAGAGCCGCACGGGCGGCGTCAACGGCGCGCCGGCCGGCAGCACGGGCACGCTGCCGTCGCGACGGCCGGCGCTCGCCTTCAGTCCGCTGACGAGGCCGGCCACGTACAGCCGCTCGGTGTCGGTCAGCGGCGGCGGCGCGAGATTGGCGACGCCGAGCGCGGCCGCGAAAGTGTCGATGTCTGCCATGTCGGATTCCTGTGAAGCCGTGATCGGCG
>NZ_JACFYV010000374.1:0-3051 GCF_016759955.1 Burkholderia sp. KCJ3K979 | reverse complement strand
GTACGGCACCGGCTCGCCCGCGCCGTTGAAGATACGCACGTCGCCGAGATCGTCGCGCCGGCTCGCCGCATACACGGGCTGCGGCACGGTGAGCTGGTAATACGCGGCGCTGCCGTCGAGGTCGAGCGCGAAGCGCTGCGTGACGCGGCCGGCGTTCGGCGCGCCGTCGGCGGCCGCGAACGACGCGAGCAGGCTCAGCCCGAGCAGGGCGGCGAGTCGTTTCATGGCCGGCCGTCCTGTTGCGCGGCGGCTTTCGGCGGCAGCGGCGAGAAATAGCCGATCAACAGCAGCAGTACGCCGATGCCGATGAACGATACGATCCGCTCGATGCCGGTGACGTGCGACAGGTCGAACAGGAACAGCTTGACGACCGTGAGCGCGAGCAGTGCGGCGCCGACGAACCACAGCGGTCGCAGCCCGCGGCGCGTGGCCCAGATCGTGATCGCGAGCGCGCAGACCGTCCAGTACACGGATACCGACGCCTGCACGAGCGTCGATTCGGCCATCGCGCCGAATTCGTACGGCACGCCGGCCCAGTGATGCAGCGTGCGCAGCAGGATCGCGTTCAGCCACAGGAACCCGGTCGCGCCGGCCGCACCCAGCAGTTCGACGCGATAGTTGCCGAACGACCAGCCGAGCCTGCGCGCGCGCACGAACCACGACGCGGCGAGCCCATAAACGACCGCGAGCACGAGATCGAGCGGGTTGAACAGCGGCACGCGCGCCCAGCTTCCGCCGTCCTGCGTGAAGTTCGCGTAGAAAGTCCACACCCACATCACGACGATCAGCGGCAGCGACGCGAACGCGCAGAGGCGGGCGATGCCGTCGCGGCGCGTGAGCCACATCCCGGCGAACGCGAACAGGCTCCAGCCGACCATGAACACTTGCTGGATACCGAACGACGACAGCACGGTATCGATGTCGTAGCCCAGGTGGAAGCGCTGATGCAGCGTGCGCAGCAGCAGCGCGTTGAACCACAGGAACACGGTCGCGATCGCCAGATAGTCGACGACGCGAGGATGCCACGCGACGCCGAGTGTCTTCAGGCGACGCAGCCACACGGCGAACGCGACGAACACGAGAGCCTGCGCGACGTCGAGCGGATTGAGCAGCGGCAGCCAGAAGAGCGGCGCTGCGTCGCCGTCGCTTGCCGTGCTGGCAAGGCTCCACAGCCACAGCAGCGCGGCGAGCGGCGCGGCCCCCCACACCTGGTAGGCGCGCGGGAACGCCGCGACGGGCCAGCGCAGGCGCGAGCCGGGGCCCGACACGAGCAGGAGCAGTGCGCCGAAGCCGTACGCCCATGCGCTCCAGCTCCAGGCGCCTTCCGGGACGAACGCGCGCAGGCGCCAGAAACCTTCGAGCGACAGCAGCCCGCACAGGGTCCAGAACGCCAGCGTATGCAGCGGCGCGAGGATGCCTGCTGCAACGGAATGGGCCGTGCCGATCGCTGCCGTGGCGCCGGTCGTGCCGCGCGACTGGCGCCACAGCAGTGCAAACCCGGCGCCGACGGCCACCGGCCACGCGAACGCGCCCATGCCCGACAGCGGCGCTTCGTGTGCATCGAACGCGCGCAGTGCGAGCAGCGCCAGCGCCGGCGTGAGCGCGAGCGCGGGCCATTCGGCGAGCGGCCACGCGAGCCGGCGGCGCGCGACGTGCGCGAGCCACGCGGTGCCGGCCGCGAACAGCGCGGTCGTATCGACGACGAAGCGGTCGGCATGCAGATCGACGTGACGGCTCGCATGGACGAGGATCTCGTGCAGCCCGCCGCTGATCCACCACAGCAGGCCCCACGCGGCGGCCGCGACACCGATCTCGGGCATCCACGCGTGCCATGCGCGGGCTTCACCGCGCCCGTGCAGCCACCAGCCGGTGAACAGGCCGGCGAGCGCGATCAGCAGCATCGCGATATACGGGCTGTTGAGCACCGGCAGCGCCGTCGCGTCGGCCGGACCCAGCAGGCTCGTGAAGAACGCGCCGGCCGCGGCGACCTGCATCAGCAGCCCGAAGCCGAACGCGAGCAGGCGCTTCTGGCGCACGCCGAGCCACACGACGGCGGCGCCTTCGATGGCCCACGCGGCGCTGGTCGTCGGCCCCGAGAACGCGAGCGGCACCGCGAGCGTCGCGAAGATGACCGCGAGCGCGAGCATCGATTCGAACAGCAGCCCGAGGCGATCGCGGCGCCGCGCGAGCCATGCGGCGACCGCGACGTAGAACGCCGACAGCGCGACCGCGCTCCACGCGAGCCCGAACGGCATGCCCTTCACGAGCGACGCCTGCAGCGCGGTCGCGACGATCGGCGTGCCGAACACGAGCGTGCCGTCCACATAGTGCCGCAGCGCGAGTTCGCGTTTCACCGCATACAGCAGCGCGATGCCGACATACATCAGGAAGAACAGGATGAGGAACGGCTCGGTGCTCGCGAACAGCGCGGGACGATAGGCGGTCACGCCCCACGCGGAGCCGATCGTGAACGTGAACACGAAGCCGAGCAGGTTCAGCGGGCGCCACGCCTTGAACCACGCGATTGCGAAGATGCCCGCGTTCAGCAGTGCGTAGTAGCTGAACAGCGCGACGTGGTTGCCCTGGCCGGTGGACAGCAGGATCGGTGCGAGGAAGCCGCCCGCGCTGCCCATGAACGCGAGCGGCAGTGCGTTCTGCCGCACCGCGAGGAATGCGCCCAGCGCGCAGACCGCGACCATCAGCGTGAACGCGGCGCCGACGGGCAGCAGCGCATACAGCTTGGTCGCGGCGAAGATCGTCAGGTACAGGATGCCGACGCCGCCGCCTTGCAGCACGAGGCCGTATGCGGCGCGGCGCGCCCGCACGCGCCAGCCGATCGCGAGCAGCGCGGCCGCGGCGAGCGCCGTGCCCGCGAGGCGGAATTCGATCGGCAGCATGTCGTTGTCGGCCGCGTACTTGAGCAGGAACGCGACGCCGAAGAACAGCACGATGATCCCGACACGCACGACCGTATTGCCGCCGAGCAGCCAGTCGCGCGCGGCGCCGAACGCGCGTTCGGCGAAACCGGGTTCGCGTGGCGCGGGTGGTGCG
>NZ_JACFYV010000373.1:0-3071 GCF_016759955.1 Burkholderia sp. KCJ3K979 | reverse complement strand
GCGCTGCGCCGCCCGCCGGCGTGCGTCCCGGCGGCGTGAGCGGCTCGGGTTCCCGCTGGGGGCTGCGCCCGACGCCGTCGTACGGCCATTACGCCGCGCAAAGCCCGTATCGGCCGATCAGCGCCGAAGTCCGCCAGATGCCGCGCCCGCCGGGCGGCGGCAACGTCCCGCTGCGGGCCGGTTCGATCCGCGCCGACGTCGCCCGCTACAACGAGGAGCGCGGCGGTCGCCCGATGCCGCCGCCCCGCTCGCAGGAAGAGCCTGCGCACTCGCCTTCTTTCTCCCCGTTCTACCGAAACTGAGCGCCTCGGCGCTCGTCTCCTAGCCGGCTGATGCGAATTCGCCACAGTCGCGCGCAGATTTCCGCTGATTTTCCGACCGCATTGCGCTATCTTTCGCGCCCGGCACGCGTATGCCACGCCGCCGCCCGCCCGTGCGACCGCGCTTGCGCCGGGTCGCCGCGGTGCATCCGGCCATGGATACATTCCGCGAAGTTAATGCCGGCGCTATACCCGCAATAAGTGTGCGCAATTTTGACCGGACGAATGATCCGTAAAGATGGCTGCGCCCCATACGACGCAAGCACTCGGCTCCAAACAACAACGCTCGCGCCACTTATCGACTATCCGACAAAACCTGGAGATCCCATGAAAGCATTCGCTCGCCGTGCGTCGCGCACGTCCGTCAAGCTGATCGCCGCGGCCGCCTGCGTGGCGGCCGCCGCACCCGTCCATGCGCAATCGAGCGTCTCGCTCTACGGGCAGGTTGACGAATGGGTCGGCGCCACCAAGTTCCCCGGCGGCGATCGTGCGTGGAACGTGTCGGGCGGCGGCATGTCGACGTCGTACTGGGGCCTGCACGGCGCAGAGGATCTCGGCGACGGCTACAAGGCGATCTTCACGCTGGAGAGCTTCTTCCGTGCGCAGAACGGCCAGTACGGCCGCTTCCAGGGCGACACGTTCTTCGCGCGCAACGCGTACGTCGGCATCAGCTCGCCGTACGGCACGGTGACGGCGGGCCGCCTGACGACGCACCTGTTCCTGTCGACGATCCTGTTCAACCCGTTCTACGACTCGTACACCTTCTCGCCGATGGTGTATCACGTGTTCCTCGGCCTCGGCACGTTCCCGACCTATCCGAGCGACCAGGGCGCGGTCGGCGATTCGGGCTGGAACAACGCGGTGGGTTACACGTCGCCTTCGTTCGGTGGCCTGAATTTCGGCGCGATGTACGCACTCGGCAACCAGGCTGGCGACAACCGTTCGAAGAAGTGGAGCGCGCAGTTCAACTACGCGAACGGCCCGTTCGCGGCGACCGCCGTGTATCAGTACGTGAACTTCAACAACGGCCCGCAGGATCTGAGCGCGCTCGTGACCGGCATGAAGAGCCAGGGCATCGCGCTGGTCGGCGCGACCTACGACCTGAAGCTCGTGAAGCTGTTCGGCCAGTACATGTATACGAAGAACGACCAGGTCGCGGGCAGCTGGCACGTCAACACCGCGCAGGGCGGCGTGTCGGTGCCGATCGGCGTGGGCAACGCGATGGCGTCGTATGCGTATTCGCGCGACGCGGGCGGCCTCGACCAGACGCGCCAGACCTGGGCCGTCGGCTACGACTATCCGCTGTCCAAGCGCACCGACGTCTACGCGGCCTACATGAACGACCACATCAGCGGCCTGTCGACCGGCAACACGTTCGGCGCAGGCATCCGCGCGAAGTTCTGACGCGCACGCGCGATCGGTGCGCCGGACGCGCGCGTCAATCGCGCGTTTTGGCTGCATGTTTTCCGTCCGTCATTGCTACCCAAAACGGCGCCGTCACCCGCGGCGCCGTTTTGCCTTTCTTGACCTTTCTGTTTCCTCGCCTTTGTTACCCTATCTCGTAATTGGTTGATTCCCCCGGGATTGCGAGCTAGTTCGATGGATACCCTCGTCAGCATGAATGTGTTTCGCTACGTCGTCGAAGTGGGCAGCTTCGTCGGCGCGGCGGAGCGCATGCAGATGTCGGCGGCGATGGCGAGCAAGCACGTGATGCACCTCGAGCAGCAGCTCGGCGCGCGGCTGCTGCATCGCACGACACGACGCGTCGCGCCGACCGAGGCGGGACGCGAATACTATGAGCGCCTCGTGCAGGCGCTGTCCGAACTCGACGAAGCCGGCCAGGCCGTCGGCGCCGCGAGCGTGGTGCCGCAGGGGCGGTTGCGCGTGACGTCGCTGTCCGCGTTCGGGCTGCGGCACGTGATGCAGGCCGTCACCGATTACGCGGGCCGGTTCCCGGACGTGACCGTCGACATGACGCTGTCCGATCGCGTGGTCGACCTGATCGAGGAAGGCTACGACGTCGCGGTGCGCGCGGCGCCGAACGGATTGAAATCGTCGTCGCTGGTCGCGCGGCAGATCGCGACCGCGCACATCCTGCTGGTCGCGTCGCCCGAGTATCTCGAGAAGCACGGCACGCCGCAGACGATCGCCGATCTCGCGAACCACAACTACCTGCGGCGCGATTCGAATTCGACGATGCTCGATTCGCTCGTGATCGACGCGGCCGCTGCTTCGCGCGTGAGCCTGAACGGCAACCTGATCGTGAACCATCTCGAAGGGCTGCGCGCGGCCGTGCTCGCCGGCGCGGGCATTGCGCTGCTCGGCACCGAAGTGGTGGGCGACGACATCGAATCGGGCCGGCTCGTGCCGGTGCTGCTCGATTCCGTGCCGCCGCACGAGGCGCCGATCTATGCGGTGTACGCGAGCCGTCGCCACGTGTCCGCGAAGGTGCGCTCGTTCGTCGATTTCCTGGCCGCGCGTTTCGAAGGGCAGTCGCTGTGCCCGTCGATCGAATCGCGGCTGCGCGTGCTGCCGATCACGCGGATGAAGCGCGCGGTTTGAGCCGCATCGTCGGCCCATCCACCGCGGCGGGGCAATAAAAAAGCGCGAACCGCAACGGTTCGCGCTTAATAGGATGGTCAGCCCGATCCTCACTCAGTGGACTACGCTGAGTGAGGATTTTGTCCTTCTGGAGGACCATCATGGACACGGTATCGCTGATCGGAGTCGATCTCGGCAAGCACTGCTTCC
>NZ_JACFYV010000372.1:0-3118 GCF_016759955.1 Burkholderia sp. KCJ3K979 | reverse complement strand
CGCGAACAACGGCGAAGTGGTGCGCGACGCCGCGATCGCGGGGCTCGGCATTGCGCTGCTGCCGCACTTCATCGTCGGCGCGGCGCTCGACAGCGGCGCGCTCGTGCCGGTGCTCGACGCGTACGTGCCGCCGCCGATCACGCTCAATGCGGTGTTTCCGCAGCACCGGGAAGGGTTCGTCACGCTGCGCACGTTCATCGGGTTTCTCGCGGAGCGGCTCGGGGAGCCGGCGCCCACGGCTGGGAACGGGGTGGGCCGGGTACGGTAGCCGGCCGCTTTGCGGTGAATGGGGAGATTAATCTCCGCAAATTTTGCGGAGATAGTTGAGTCGCGCGGCGAATGAGCGGATAATCTCCGCATGATGAGCGGAGATTACACCTTTATCTGGGAAGCAGCCGACTGGCCGGCATGGCGTTTCGACCTCCCGGCCCTCGCCACGCCGCTCGCCGACGTCAGCCGTGCGCAAGGCATGCTGGCCGGGCGGCTGGCGGATGTCGGGCTGGCGTTGCGCGACGAGGCGAGCCTGGCCGCGCTGACGGACGACGTCGTGAAGACCAGCGCGATCGAGGGCGAGAGCCTGAATGTCGCATCGGTCCGGTCGTCGATCGCGCGCCGGCTCGGCGTCGATATCGGCGCGCTGGCGCCGGTCGATCGCCACGTCGAGGGCGTCGTCGACATGGTGCTGGATGCGACGACCCATTCGGCGGCGCCGGTCACCGAAGCGCGGCTGTTCGGGTGGCATGCCGCGCTGTTTCCGACCGGCTACTCGGGGCTGTCGCGCATCACGGTCGGCGGCTGGCGCACGGATGCGAGCGGGCCGATGCAGGTGGTTTCCGGTCCAATCGGCCGGCAGCGCGTGCATTTCGAGGCGCCGCCGGCCGCACGCGTGCCCGACGAGATCGGGCGTTTTCTCGCGTGGCTCAACGCGCCGCCGGCCGAACCGTTGCTGATCCGGGCCGGGCTCGCGCATCTGTGGTTCGTCACGCTCCACCCGTTCGACGACGGCAACGGTCGTATCGCACGCGCGCTCGGCGATCTGGTGCTGGCGCGCGCGGACCGAAGCCCGCAGCGTTTCTACAGCCTGTCCGCGCAGATCCAGCGCGAGCGCAACGCGTATTACGACGTGCTGGAGCGCACGCAGCGCGGCTCGCTCGACGTCACGGAGTGGCTCGCGTGGTTTCTGAATACACTGGGCCGGGCCATCGATCATGCGCACACGACGCTCGATGCGGTGCTGATCAAGGCGCGTTTCTGGCAGCGGTGCGCGGGCGTCGCGATGAACGAACGCCAGGTCAAGGTCATGAATCGCCTGCTCGACGGCTTCGAAGGCAAGCTGACGACCACCAAGTGGGCGGCCCTCGCGAAATGCTCGCAGGACACGGCGTTGCGCGATATCACGGAGCTCGTCGAGCAGGGCATGCTGCGTCGCTCGGCGTCCGGCGGCCGCAGCACGAATTACGAGCTGGTGCCGTTCGACGGGTGATGTCGTCGCCGGCGCCGAAGACGAGCCACGCGTGGCACGACAAGCTCGGCAAGACGCTGCCGATCGACGTGATGCAGTCAGCCGGGCGCTGCCCGGCTATTTCCTGCGCGCCGCGCGCGCCTGTGCCTGTGCCTGTGCCTGCGCCGGCGCCGGCGCCGGCGCCGGCGCCGGCGCCGGCGGCGCGGCGGATTCCCGTATGCGCAACTCGGGCTGGACGGCATGGCCGGGCCCCGTGGCGCCGTTCTCGAGCGCGTCGAGCAACGCGTGCGCGGCCTGGCGCCCGATCGCGTCGGTGTCGACCCACATCGTCGTCAGCGGCGGCTGGATCTCGCGCGCGAGCGCGACGTCGTCGAACCCGGTGATCGACAACTGCGCGGGCACGTCGATGCCGAGCGCCTGCGCTTCGAGCAGCGCGCCGAGCGCGAGCGCGTCGTTGCCGCAGATCACGGCGGTCGGCCGCGTCGCCGCATCGCTGCCGGCGATCGCGCGCAGGCTCGCTCGCCCGAACGCGATCGTGGCCGCGCCTTCGTGCTGATGCACGGGGCGCACCGCGAGCCCGTGCGCGGCCAGCGTGTCGTGAATGCCGCGCAGGCGTGCCTGGACACGGTCGTTGTCCGTCGACGGCTGCATGATGATCGCGAAGTCGCGATGGCCGAGGTCGAGCAGGTGCGTGGTGAGCCGCGCGAACGCCGCGCGGTTGTCGAAGCCGATACAGCAGTGCGGGCTGTCGTCGCGGTACGCATACGTGACGACGTACGGCACGCGATGCATCGCAAGGAGTTCGAACAGTTCGGGCGGGTACGCTTCGCCGACCAGCGACACTGCTTCCACGCCGCGCGACAGCATCGCGCGCACTTGCGCGAGCGCCTGCGCGGGGTCGTAGTTCGAGCAGCCGAGGAACAGCGTGATGCCGTGCTCGGCCATGATCGTCTGCATGCCGGCGACCTGCGACGCGAACACCTGGTCGTCGAGGGTCGGAATGATCGCGCCGGTAATGTGGGTACGCGTGGACGCCAGCGCGCGGCCGGCCGCATTCGGAATCCAGTTCAGTGCGAGCGCCGCGTCGCGCACGCGCTGCTGCACGTCGGCCGACACCTTGCCGGGGTCGTTGTACACGCGCGAGACGGTCGCGGTCGACACGCCGGCCAGTTTCGCGACGTCGCCGAGCACCGAGCGTCCGCTGCCGCGGCGTGCCCGCGATGCGCCGCCGCGGGGCGGGGTCGTGCTCATCGGCCGTCTCCCGGCGGGGTAGGCCTGCCTGCGCCGTGCGTTGCCAGTCGCGTCATTGTTTACCCTCGATTCATGGTGGCCGCGCTTGCATCCTCATTCGATCCTGTGAGAATGTAAGCGCTATCTTGATGCTGTTCCGTATTATGTCAGACATGGATTACACCCGCACCGCGAAATTTTCAGAGACGACGGCCTTTCCGGCCATTTTGTCGATCTCAAATGTAAGCGATTACATTCAAGCATGAGCGATCTCACCTCACCGCGTATCGCTGTCGTCGGCAGCGTCAACATCGACCTCGTCACACGGGCGCCGCGCCTGCCGGTGCCGGGCGAAACGCTGCTCGGTACGACGTTCGAGACCGTTCACGGCGGCAAGGGCGCGAACCAGGCGGTCGCGGCCGCGCG
>NZ_JACFYV010000371.1:0-3136 GCF_016759955.1 Burkholderia sp. KCJ3K979 | reverse complement strand
ATTCGTGAGGGTCGGTGCGCGCGGCACGATGCGCGCGCACTGGCTGCGTTCGTTCGGTTCGTCCAGAGGGGGATCCCGATGAAAGCCGTTGCACTGATCGCATTGACCTGCCTCGCGCTGACCGCTTGCGGCGGCGGTGACGACAATTCCTCGCCTGCTTTATCAGGCGGATCGGGCACGAGCAACAACGGCGGCAGCGGCGGAACGCTGACCACGGGCACATCCGGCGGCAATCCGGGCTCGCCGACCGCGTCGAACGTCGAGTGCGATCCGGTTTACCAGCAGGGCGATACCGTGCAACTGCACATGTATACGCAAGTGAACTCGCAGAGCCCGTCGGTCGACAACGGCGTGTACACGCGGACTTACGCGCCGGCGACGTTCGACGGCGTGGCGCTCACGCAGGAGGCTGAAACCACGACAGGCTCGCCGATCCAGACCAATCACTACTACCTCGTCGGCAATGGCGTACGCACGTACTACGGCGGTGAGGTCTACAGCGGCGGCATGCTCGCGTTGCGGGACGTGAACTCGCCGCCCTACGTCGAGACGATAGGGCTCGCGGGAAGCGAGACGGTGAACTACGTGGATACGCCCGTCGTTCCGTCAGGCGGCGCGCAAACGGCTGTCTCGATCCAGCGGACCTACGTCGCGCGCGAAACGGTCAGCCTCAGGAACGGCAAGGTGTTTGCGAACGCCTGCCATTATCAGACCACGGAGACTACCGCCAACCAGGCGGTGACGACCAAGACGAGCGCTGACGACTGGCTCGCGCCGGGCGTCGGCGTGGTCAAGTCCGTCGCCAACGTCGGCGGCACGCAGATCATCACGCGCGAACTGGAAGCGGCGACGGTGGGCGGCAAGTCGTACTAGATATCGACGAAGATGCGCGCGGCGGATGGAGCAGTTGCGCCATCCCGTCGCGCCGCTCGCCCGACAACACGACACAGTGGCGGACATCGATATCCCGCTCGATCAGGACTGCGAACACACCGTACCCCGGCCCTTCAGATGGAACGCAGGAACGCGGCAGACACGCCCAACCGAAGATCCGACGAGAGATTGCGCGACCGTGCGATTTCCTTCGTGAGCTGCATGACCGTGCGGCACGCCAGCGTCAGTTCGCCGTGCGGCGACATGGCGAGCGCAATGAAGCGCGGCACGGACGGATCGACCACCATCGACGCCTGCAACCGGCATTCCCGTTCCAGATTGGCGATCGCGTAAGAGCCTAGCAACGCATGGATGCCGCCGTCGGCGACGATGTGCCCCTGCAGGCTCAGTGAATCCGCTTCCGCCGCGAAATTGAGCGACACCTGATGTTCGCCCGCGATTTGTTCGAGCCGCTCGCGCCAGCTATTGGGGCGGCAGAAAGAGACCAGCGGAATGCCATCGAGCCTGGAAAACGCGATCGTCGGCTGACTGGTCAAAGGATCGCCTTCCGCCCCCACGAGGTAAGTCGCGGCCTCGACCAGATATTCGTCGCCGTTTCTCGGCGTCGGACTGTTCCGAAACAGGATGGCGAGATCGACGCTGCCGTTCTCGAGCCAGGTTTCCAGCAGCGCCCCTTGACCCTCGCGCACCTGTAACTGCACCAGCGGGTAACGCTTTCGAAGCTGGTGGTAAAGGGTGCTGACGAGGGGATGAGCGGTGGAGGGCAGGATTCCGAGCCTGACCACGCCGATCGGCTCGCCCGCCGTGCTGCGGATGTCGTTGGACAACTGCTCCGTGCTGGCCAGCCAGGTCCTCACGCGCGGCGCGATACGCGCGCCCAGCTCGGTCAATACCACGCCGCGGCCTGTCCGTTGAAACAGACGGCCGCCGCAATACTGCTCGAGCTCGACGATCTGCCGGCTGATGTGGGGCTGGCTGGTTCCGTAAGCAATGGCCGTCTTGCTCAGGCTCCCGAGTTCCGCCGCGTCGATGAATAGCTTCCAGGCCGCATAGTCCACCGCGAAGCCTCCCCCAAGATATGTCAAATCAGTATAGCTGAAATGTGTACTCTGGCTGTTCTCGCATGGGTCGGGCGTCCCTACACTGCAACGCATGCACCGTTGTTCCGGCGCGATGCGCAACGGGCAGCGGGCTCTCCTCTTGGAAAGAGGAGCGGAAAAGCTCACATTTGGAGACGTCATGAAAGCGATCGATCTGCGCGGTTTGGTCCCGGCACCCGTTACCCCTTTCACCCGCGAGGGCGCGGTGGACCATGCCGCCATTCAACGGCTGGGCGCGTGGCTGGGCGGCATCGAAGGCGTCAAAGGTCTGACGGTGCTCGGGCACGCAGGCGAAGGCACGTTCCTCTCACAGAAAGAACAGGCTCAAGTCATCGAAAGCTTCGTGAAGTCCGTCGACGGCAAGATTCCGGTCATCGCCGGTATCACGCTCGAAGGCACGGACGTGGCGGTGGAAGAGGCGAAGCGCGCGGTGGAGGCCGGCGCGTCGGCCGGTCTGGTGTATCCGTCGCACGGCTGGCTGCGCTTCGGCTATCAGAAAGGCGCGCCGCAGGATCGTTACCGCGCGATCCACGAGGGCAGCGGCCTGCCGCTCATCCTGTTCCAGTACCCGGACGCCACCAAGGCGACCTACAACCTCGAAACACAGCTGGAAATCGCCGCGCAACCGGGCGTCTTCGCGATGAAAAACGGCGTACGCAACATGCGTCGCTGGGACGTCGAGATTCCGATCATCCGACGCGAACGTCCGGAACTGCAAATCCTGACGTGCCACGACGAGTATCTGCTTCACACGATGTTCGACGTCGACGGCGCGCTCGTCGGCTACGGCGGCCTGGCTCCCGAACCGCTCATCGAACTGATCAGGGCAGGCAAGGCGAAAGACTACCCGGCCGCCCGCGCGATTCACGATCGCCTGCTGCCGGTGACGCGCAACGTGTATCACCGCGGGTCGCACATGGAAGGCACCGTCGCGCTCAAGCATGGCCTGGTGGCCCGCGGCATCCTCGAACACGCTACCGTGCGCTCGCCGTTGCTGCCGCTCGCGCAAGGCGCGGACGTTGAAATCGCGGACGCGCTTCGTTCGGCCGGCCTCGTCGACTGACTCCCGCGCGGTACGTCCATAGCCGGATGCCGACGGCGCAGCGCCGCCCGCTGTGCCGTTGGCATCGAGCAGTCGGGGC
>NZ_JACFYV010000370.1:0-3138 GCF_016759955.1 Burkholderia sp. KCJ3K979 | reverse complement strand
CGCCGTCATGCCACCCGACACGCCGCGGCGTCGGGCGACGCATCGCCCGTCACGCGGAAGCCGCGGCCTCCGCCGTGGCCGGCGCCCAGCCGCCGCCGAGCGCGCGATACAGCGCGATCGCATTCGCGAGCCTGAGCTGCCTGAGCCGGATCAGCTCCTGCCCCGACTCGTACGTGCTGCGCTGCGCGTCGAGCAGCTCGAGATAGGTCGCGACACCGCCCGCATAACGACGCTCCGCGAGCTTCAGCCGCGCGCCGTCCGCCGCATACACGTCCTGCTGCGCGACCAGTTGCCGGTCGATCCAGTCGCGCGCGGCGAACGCATCGGCCACTTCGCGAAACGCGGTCTGCACCGCCTTCTCGTATTCGGCGACCGCAATGTCCTTGCGCGCGTGCGCGACGTCGAGGTTCGCGCGATTGCGTCCGCCCACGAAGATCGGCAGCGTGATGCGCGGTGCGAACGTCCATACGCTCGTGCCGGCCGCGAACAGGTTCGAGAACGCGTCGCTCACCGAGCCGTAGTCGGTCGTCAGCGCGATGCGCGGGAAGAACGCCGCGCGCGCCGCGCCGATGTTCGCGTTCGCGGCCTTCAGCCGTGCCTCGGCCTGCCGGATGTCCGGCCGCCGTTCGAGCAACTGGCTCGGCGCACCCGGCGCCACGGGCGCGATCGACAGCGAATCGAGCGCGGTCGCGTCGTCCGGCACGTTGCGCGCGAAATCGCCCGCCAGCAGTTGCAACGCGCGGACGGCCTGCGCATGCTCGCGCTGCAGCGCGGCCTGCGACGCGCGCGCCGACGCCACCAGCATGTCGGCCGAGCGCAGCTCGATCGCGTCGCTCGTGCCGGCGGCATAGCGGCGTTGCGTGAGCGCGGCCATCCGCTCGCGCGCATCGAGCGTGCGCTGGGCGAGCGCCAGTTGCTCATGCAACGATCGTTCGGAAACGTACGCGCCCGCCACTTCGGCGATCACGCCGATGCGGACCGTGCGCTGCGCATCGGCCGTCGCGAAATAGTCGGCGAGCGCCGCCTCGGACAGGCTGCGCACGCGGCCGAACAGGTCGAGCTCGTACGCGCTGACGCCGACACCCGCGCGATACAGCCCGCTGATCGCGCTTTCGCGCACGACCGGGTCGTACTGGCGCGCGCGCTCATAGCCGAGATTCGCATCGACCGACGGCATCCGGTCCGCGCGCTGCACGCCGTACAGCGCACGCGCTTCCTCGAGCCGGCCGGCGGCGATCCGCAGGTCGCGGTTGTTCGCGAGCGCCGCGTCGATCCACGCCTGCAGCACCGGATCGGTGAAATACGCATGCCAGTCGTCGAGCAGCGCGGCATCCTGCGCGATGGCCGGTTCCGCGGCCGGCGTCGTGCCGCCGTCGACCGGCGCATAGGTCGCCGGCACCGGCGCGGCCGGGCGCTCGTACCGCGGCGCGAGCGAACACCCGGCGAGCGCGAGCGCGGCGGCCAGCGCGAGCGGTACCCTCAGCGCGCCACGTGCATTCAGCGCAAACATCATGGTTGCGAACCCTCCATCGTCGTCGGCTGCGCCCCGCCGCGCCGGCGTGGGCCGACGTCGAACAGGCGGCCGACGATCACGAAAAACAGCGGGACGAGAAACACCGCGAGCACGGTCGCCGTGATCACGCCGCCGAGCACGCCGGTGCCGATCGCCATCTGCGCGCCGGACGCGGCGCCCGACGCGAACGCCAGCGGCAGCACGCCGACGCCGAACGCGAGCGACGTCATCACGATCGGCCGCAGCCGCAGGCGCGCGGCCTCGAGCGCGGCGTCGACGAGCGACATGCGCTGCGCGACGAGATCCTTCGCGACCTCGACGATCAGGATCGCGTTCTTCGCGGACAGCCCGATCGTCGCGATCAGTCCCACCTTGAAATAGATGTCGTTCGGCATCATCCGCAGCGTCACGCCGAGCACCGCGCCGATCACGCCGAGCGGGACGACCAGCATCACCGCGAACGGAATCGACCAGCTCTCGTAGAGCGCCGCGAGCGCGAGGAACACGACGAGCACCGACAGCGCGAACAGCATCGGCGCCTGCGCGCCCGACAGCCGCTCCTCGAACGACTGCCCCGACCACGCATAGCCGATGCCGGCCGGCAGCTTCGCGGCGATCCGCTCGATCGCGCTCATCGCCTCGCCGCTGCTGTGGCCGGCCGCGGCCGAGCCGTTGATCGTGAACGACGGATAACCGTTGTAGCGCGTGAGTTGCGGCGGCCCGAGCGTCCAGTGCAGCGTCGTGAACGCCGCGAGCGGCACCATCTCGCCGCGCGCGTTGCGCACGCGCAGCTTCTTCACGTCGTCCGGATCGAGCCGGTGCCGCCCGTCGGCCTGCACCATCACGCGCCGCACCTGCGTGCCATGCATGAAGTCGCCGATATAGTCGGAGCCGAACATCACCGCGAGCGTCGTGTTGATCTCGTCCATCGACACGCCGAGCCCGGACGCCTTCGCGCGATCGATGTCGAGCTTCAGTTGCGGTGCATCCTGCGTGCCCGCGAACATCAGGTCGGTGAGCGCGCGATCCTTGCCGCCCGCCGCGAGCAGTTGCTCGCGCGCGGCGCTGAACGTCGCGTAGTCGAGCCCGCCGCGGTTCTGCAGCCGGAAGTCGAAGCCGCTCGACGAACCGAGATCGGGCAGCGCCGGCGAGTTCATCGCGAACACCGTCGTGTTCGGCGTGCCCGCGAAGCGCTCGTTGATGCGCGCGACGATCGACTGCACGTGATCGCGCGTGGCCTTGCGTTCCTTCCAGTTCTTCAGCGTGACGAAGATCATCCCGCCGTTCGGCCCTTCGCCGTACAGGTTGAAGCCGCCGAGCGCATACGTATAGGCGGTCGGCTCGTCGCGACGGATGGCCGACTCGACCGCGCGCACGCTCTGCATCGTCTCCGCGAGCGGCGTGCCTTGCGGGCGAATCACCATCACCATGAAGTTGCCCTGGTCCTCGTCCGGCAGGAACGCGGTCGGCAGTTGCGTGAGCATCAGCGCGGCCGCCGCGGTCAGCGCGCCGTACACGACGAGCCAGCGCACCGGCTTCTTCAGCATCGCGCCGACCCGCGTCGCGTAGCGCTGCGTCGCCCGCGCGACGAAGCGGTTGAACCCGCCGAAGAAGCCGCGCTTCTC
>NZ_JACFYV010000036.1:0-42482 GCF_016759955.1 Burkholderia sp. KCJ3K979 | reverse complement strand
GGATCACGTCGCCATGCTCGGCGTGGAACGCGCGCAGCCGTTTCGCGTCGCGCGTGACGAGCGTCGGTGCGACGAACTGCGGAAACTCGCCGATCGCGAGCTTCTCCGAATGGTCGCGGATCGACTGCGCCTTGTTGAACACGCGCGCACCCGCACGCTCGGCCAGCTCGAGCAGCCACGTCGACGTCACGTACTCCATGTCGAACGGCGGGTCCTTGCGCATCAGCACCGCGCCGAACGATTCGAGACGGCGCGCGTCGACCGGGCCCGCTTCGAACCAGGTGTCGCGATGCAGGTCGTCCAGCTCGCCGACGAACGTGATGCGCCGCACGTCGGCCTCGACGGCCGAGCCCGTCCACGCGAGATGGCGCGGTTCGCACGCGTACACCGCATGCCCGCGCCGGGCGGCCTCCGCCATCATCGCGTAGGTCGAATCCTTGTAGATCTTGAAATGCTCGAGCGGGTCGGCGATAAAAAGAATGTCCATGCGGGTCCTGTACGTAGCGAAGGTCCGTTACACCTGGATGGCTTCGGGATCGGTCTTTTCCAGTTCGATCGACGACGCGATCAGCGACAGCCGCGCGACGACGCCGTACATGTAGAAACGGTTCGGCGGCGCGGCGCCCGGCTTCGCGCCCGCATCCGGCAGCGCGGTGTGCTCGAAGCCGAGCGGCACGTAGTGCATGCCGGGCGCGTTCAGGTTCTGGTCGCGCTCGCGGCCGCCGTGCGTGCGGTAGAAGCCGCCGACCACGTAGCGGTCGATCATGTACACGACCGGCTCGGCCACTTCGTCGCCGACGCGCTCGAACGTGTAGACGCCTTCCTGCACGATCACGTCGCGCACCGCGAGGCCGGCCTTCGATTCGGCCATCTGCGCGCGCTCGGCCTTCGTCATGCGGCCGATCTCGGCCGCGTCGTGCACGGTCATCACGCCACGGCCTGCGGTGCCCGCGTCGGCCTTCACGACGACGTACGGCTTCTCGCTGATCCCGTATTCGCGATACTTGCGCGCGATCTTCTTCAGCACGCCGTCGATCGCGTCGGCGAGCGCCTGCTCGCCCTCATGCGCCTGCCAGTCGACGCCTTCCACGTGCGCGAAATACGGATTCACCATCCACGGATCGACGCCGACCATCTTCGCGAACTTCTTCGCGACGTCGTCGTAGCACGAGAAATGCGTCGACTTGCGGCGCACGGCCCAGCCCGCGTGCAGCGGCGGCAGCAGGTACTGCTCGTGCAGGTTTTCCAGCACGGCCGGGATGCCGGCCGACAGGTCGTTGTTCAGCAGGATCGAGCACGGATCGAAATTCTTCAGGCCGAGGCGGCGCTGCGAACGCTCGAGCGGTTCGAGCACGATCTTCTGGCCGTCGGCCAGCGTGATCGGCGTCATGTCGGTGATGCTCGGGTCGAGCGAGCCGAAGCGCACGTTCAGGCCGGCCTGGCGCATGATCGTCGCGAGGCGCGCGACGTTTTCCAGGTAGAACGCGTTGCGGGTCGGCAGCTCGGGAATCACGAGCAGATTCTTCGCGTCCGGGCAGATCTTCTCGATCGCGGCCATCGCGGCCTGCACGGCGAGCGGCAACACTTCGGACGGCAGATTGTTGAACGCGCCGGGAAACAGGTTCGCGTCGACGGGCGCCAGCTTGAAGCCGGCATTGCGCAGGTCCACCGAACAATAGAACGGCGGGGTGTGTTCCTGCCATTCGAGCCTGAACCAGCGTTCGATCGCAGGCGTCGCGTCGAGGATCTTCTGCTCGAGTTCGAGCAGCGGACCGTTCAACGCGGTAACGAGGTGGGGAACCATGAATCACTCGCGAGCGGGAGAATGAAGATTGTAGAGCAATTGCCTTGCCCATTTGGGGATTGTTCCCGGCTTCGCAAGGATATCGAGGAACTTTTCGGCTATTGACCCGATAGAGTGAAGGGTTATCCGCTACGGCAGCGGGTGGCAGGAGAAAAAAAGCCCGCCGGGTAGGCGGGCCGAAGTCGCTGCGCTCATTCGGAGCGGGCGCCGTCGTCGCGGCGGCCCGCCGTTGATTCGTGTGACTTATTCCACGTGCTCGCCGTGCAGGATCACGTCGAGACCTTCGCGCTCTTCCTCTTCGGTCACGCGCAGGCCGATCGTCAGGTCGATCAGCTTCAGCAGCACGAAGCTCAGCACGCCGCTGTAGACCAGCGTGATCAGCACGCCCTTGGCCTGCAGCAGCAGGCTGCCGTCGAACCCGCCGATGTCCTTGACCGCGAATACGCCCGTCAGCAGCGCGCCGAGAATCCCGCCGATGCCGTGCACGCCGAACGCGTCGAGCGAATCGTCGTAGCCGAGCTTGGACTTGAGCCAGGTTGCCGACCAGAAGCAGACGACGCCCGCCGCGATACCGATCACCAGTGCGCCCGCCACGCCGACGAAACCGGCGGCCGGCGTGATCGCCACGAGACCCGCGACCGCGCCCGACACGATGCCGAGCACCGACGGCTTGCCCTTCGCGATCCACTCGGCAAACATCCAGCCGAGCGCCGCGCAAGCGGTCGCCACTTGCGTGGTCAGCATCGCGAAGCCGGCACGGCCGTCGGCCGCGACCGCGGAGCCCGCGTTGAAGCCGAACCAGCCGACCCACAGCATCGAGCCGCCGATCATCGTCAGCACCAGGTTGTGCGGCGCCATCGATTCACGGCCGTAGCCGACGCGCTTGCCGAGCACGAGGCACGACACGAGGCCCGCGATACCGGCGTTGATGTGCACCACCGTGCCGCCCGCGAAGTCGAGCACGCCGTCGGCCGACAGCCAGCCGGTCGGCTCCCACACCATGTGCGCGATCGGCACATAGACGATCAGCGACCAGAGCGTCATGAACACGAGCATCGCCGAGAACTTCATCCGGTCGGCGAACGCGCCGCAGATCAGAGCCGGCGTGATGATCGCGAACGTCATCTGGTAGACGAAGTAGACCGATTCCGGAATCGTCGACGCGAGATGGCTGACGGTCAGCGTCGTCGCCTTGTCGCCCTTGATGTAGTTCATGCCGTGCAGGAACGCACGCGACAGGCCGCCGATGAAGCCGTTGCCCGGCGTGAACGCGAGGCTGTAGCCGACCACCGTCCACAGCACCGTGATCACCGCGGTGATCGCGAAGCTCTGCATCACGGTCGCGAGCACGTTCTTCTTGCGGACCATGCCCGCGTAGAACAGCGCGAGGCCGGGGATCGTCATGAACAGCACGAGCGCGGTGGACGTCAGCATCCATGCCGTGTCGCCCGCGCTGATCTTCGACGAATCGACCGAGAACGGGGCGGTGGGCGCGGCCGGGGCGGCCGGCGCGGACGCGGCGGCGGCAGCCGATGCGTCGGCCGTGCCCGAAGCCGGTGCGGCAGCGGCGGATGCGTCGGCGGCCGGCGCCGATGCGGCCGGTGCAGCGGCAGCCGACGCGTCGGAAGCGGTGGCGGCGGGCGCGGAAGCTGCCGCGGCGGACGCCGCGTCGTCGGCGAGCGCGGAGCCGACGCCGGTCGCGATCAGCGAACCGGCCATCAGCAGGGACATCAGAAGTTTTCGCATCTTGGGTTTCCTCTTGTCGCTTGTCTTGTCTGTTCTGTTACAGCGCGTCCGCGCCTGTCTCCCCGGTGCGAATCCGGATCACCTGTTCGATCGGCGTGACGAAGATCTTGCCGTCGCCGATCTTGCCGGTGCGCGCGGCCCGCTCGATCGCTTCGACCGCCTGGTCGACGAGATCGTCGGACACGGCCGCCTCGATCTTCATCTTCGGCAGGAAATCGACCACGTATTCGGCGCCGCGGTACAGCTCGGTGTGCCCCTTCTGGCGCCCGAACCCTTTCACCTCCGTCACCGTGATGCCGGAGACGCCAAGCGCCGACAGCGCCTCGCGCGTCTCATCGAGCTTGAACGGCTTGATGATTGCGGTAATGAGTTTCATGAAGTCCTCTCGCTGGGTTGTCCCGTCGAATGAGTTGGAATGTTGTAACGGACTCTTCTCAGCAACTCGCATGCCATGTTGGCCCGAACACCGTCTCGAACGGCTCCGGAACGGGGTCGCATCCCGCGATGTAAGGCGCAAAAGCCCGGCCGAATGGCCAACATGGCCCGGTTTGCTGGCGCGGCGAAAGGATCGTTGCTAGAGTGCACGCACGTCCCGGATCGCCGGGCCATTCACCCATGCGGGCGCCATGCCCGGAATTCGCGCCCCGCGCGCACCATTTCCGGTCATGCGTGCATCATGGGCACGTACGCAACTGAAGATGCACATTTTTTGTGCAAGGAAGGGGAATCACATGAAGCAACCCAGCGACGTTTTCAACGATCTGCAGTCGCGCGTCAGCGATTTGCTGAAAAACTCGCCGGCCAAGGACGTCGAGCGCAACGTGAAGGCCATGCTGTCGCAAGGCTTCTCGAAGCTCGATCTCGTCACGCGCGAGGAATTCGACACCCAGGCGCAGGTGCTCGCCCGCACCCGCGTGCGCCTCGAGGAACTCGAAAAGCGCGTCGCCGAACTCGAGCAGAAGCTCGCGGCCCCGCAGGCCTGACGCTCTACCCGGGTGCGGGCCGCGTCGTGCGGCCCGCATCCGCCACCGTCCGCCACGCTTCGTCGTCCGTCGTTCTTCGCTGCACCCCGCTCTTCGCTGCATCCCCGCTCTTCGCAGTCCATCGCTCTTCGCAGTTCGTCGTTCCGCAACACCTCGTTCTTTCCCCGCGCCACGCCGGCAAGCGCGCACCCGATTCCTCCGATTCCCGCGGCATGCGGCCCCCAACGGCTGTCGTCCGCCTGCTTTTACAGGAGCCTCGCCATGTCGCTCGCCGTGGTGCGCAGTCGCGCGCCCGCCTCCGGCCGCGCGCCGGACGTCACCGTCGAAGTCCATCTCGCCAACGGGTTGCCGTCGTTCTCGATCGTCGGCCTGCCCGATCTCGAAGTCCGCGAAAGCCGCGAGCGCGTGCGCGCCGCGCTGCAGAACTGCGGGTTCGAATTCCCGGTGCGCCGCATCACCGTCAATCTCGCGCCGGCCGATCTGCCAAAGGAGTCGGGCCGCTTCGATTTGCCGATCGCGCTCGGCATCCTCGCCGCGAATGGCCAGATCCCGGCCGACGCGCTGGCCGGCCGCGAATTCGCCGGTGAGCTGTCGCTGACGGGCGCACTGCGGCCGATGCGCGGCGCGTTCGCGATGGCGTGCGGCGCCGCGCGGGATTGGCGTGCGGAGGAATCCGGCGCGGGCCTCGCCGGCGGCCCGGGCCTGGATGCCGGCGAGACGCGCGCTTGCACCGCGACGTCGCGCTCGCCCGAGTTGTACTTGCCGCTCGACAGCGCCGCCGAGGCCGCGCTCGTGCCGGGCGTGACCGTATTCGGTGCACGCGACCTGCCCGCGCTGTGCGCGCACCTCGCCGATGCGCCGGACGGGCGGCTCGCGCCGGTCGCGGCGCCCTGCCTCGACGGCCTGCCGGCACCCGCCGCGCCCGACCTCGCGGACGTCGTCGGCCAGCGCGGCGCCCGGCGCGCGCTGGAAGTCGCGGCCGCGGGCGGCCATCACATGCTGATGGTCGGCCCGCCCGGCGCCGGCAAGTCCATGCTGGCCGCGCGCCTCGCGGGGCTGCTGCCGCCGCTGACCGACGACGAGGCGCTGACCTCGGCCGCGCTGCTGTCCGCGAGCCGGCTCGGCTTCTCGCCCGCGCAGTGGCGCCGCCGGCCGTTCCGCGCGCCGCACCACTCGTCGAGCGCCGCCGCGCTGGTGGGCGGCCGCAATCCGCCGCAGCCGGGCGAAATCACGCTTGCGCACCTTGGCGTGCTGTTTCTCGACGAACTGCCGGAATTCGACCGGCACGTGCTGGAAATGCTGCGCGAGCCGCTGGAAGCCGGCCGCATCACGATCTCGCGCGCGGCCCAGCAGGCCGACTTCCCCGCCGCATGCCAGCTGATCGCCGCGATGAATCCGTGCCCGTGCGGCTGGCATGGCGATCCGTCCGGGCGCTGCCGCTGCTCGCCGGACGTGGCCGCCCGCTATCTGCGCAAGCTGTCGGGGCCGCTGCTCGATCGCATCGACATCCAGATCGATCTGCCCGCGCTGTCGCCGGCGGAACTCGCGACCCGCGCGACGGCGCCCGGCGAACCGAGCGCGTCGGTGGCCGCCCGGGTTGCGCAAGCGCGTGCGCTGCAGCTCGCTCGGCAGGGCAAGACGAATCACATGCTGAGCGGCCGCGAAACCGACGACCTGTGCCGGCCCACCGACGAAGGTGAGCGATTGCTGCGCGAGGCCGGCGAGCGCTTCGGGTGGTCGGCGCGCGCGTATTTCCGCGTGCTGAAAGTCGCGCGGACGATCGCCGACCTGGCCGGCGACCCGTTGCCGACGGCCGCGCAGATCGCCGAGGCGATCCGCTACCGGCGTGCGCTGACGGCGCTGTAAGCGCGCTGGGAGGACAAAATCAGGCTGTCAAGACTTGACTTATGCACAATTCCCCTAATCCGGCCCCGGATCGCGGCTCGCCACGGCCTTTGCCGGACGGAATGCGTATCCCGTTGTTTTGATTGATTTTTCTCAAAGGGCGAATGGGCGACCAAACGAGCCGGAGGGCCGTCCGGCGCGGCTTTGCGGGAAATCCGTGCGACTTTTCAACAAAGTTATCCACATGCGCTGTGGATAGCCGAAAAACCCTCGCAAAATCCGGTGATTAGCGTCGAAAGCTGCGAATGAACTTTCAGTTGCCGTTGCCTGTCGGAGCGCCCTCGCCGGCCGTCGTCAATCGAGTTTGAACGAGCCGAAAAACTGGTCCAGCTGCTCCTGCGCGAGCGGCCCGTCGGCGATCACGACGGCCTGGTACGCGTGCCGGCCGCGCGCGGCAAGCCGCGCGACGATCGTCTTGCGCGCGCGATCGCCGCCGGCGGCGGCCCCCGCGATACGCAGTTCGAGCCCGTTCACCGCGCCGCCGGCGGCGAGCGGCACGGGCACCGCGGCCGTCTGCGGCGCGCCTTCGAGGTTGCGCGACAGCCCCGCGCGCAGGAAGTCGAGTGCCGTGCGGCGCGTGTCGTCGCGGTCGTCCGGCAGCGTCAGCGTGCCGACCGCGAACACCGCGCCGTCGACGTGCGCGGCCTGCATCCGCATCGGCATCGACGTGCCGCCGAGCGCCACCGGCTGCTCCTCGACGGTCGGCTTCGCCGGCAGGTCGATCGTGTAGCCGGCATCGTTGTGCAGCGTGCGCCAGTCGTACGACGGCGAGCACGCGGCCAGCGCAGCGCTCACGCAGGCCAGCGCGGCGAAGTGTCGCAGCGGGCGAAAAAGGGGGCGCAACGAATCGATGACTTCCTTCGGCATGGCGTGGATCGCGGCAGGCAAAGCGGCCATTATCCGCCGAACCTGAAAACCGGGATGCGAGGCCGCCGCCGGTGCACACGCCGCATTCGCGCTAAAATGAGCGCCGAATTTCGACGTCCTTTGCATCGATCCGCGTCATCGACTCCGAGAGCACCAGATGAACACCACGCCTCCCGCCCGCCGCAGTACCGGCCCCGTCCGCTATATCGTCGCGGCCGCCGTCGTCGCGGCGATCGCCGTCGCCGGCTTCTTCGCGTTCAACGGCAAGTCCAGCGTGCCGGACGCGACCTTCACGCTGCTGTCGGGCCAGAAGGTCTCGACCGGCGGCGACCTGAAGGGCAAGGTCTATCTGGTGAATTTCTGGGCGACCAGTTGCGCGACCTGCATGCAGGAAATGCCGCAGATGGTCGATACCTACAATCGCTTCAAGGGTCAGGGGCTGGAATTCGTCGCGGTCGCGATGAACTACGATCCGCCGATGTACGTCGCGAACTACGCGCAGACGCGCCAGTTGCCGTTCAAGGTCGCGCTCGACGACGGCAGCGTCGCGAAGCAGTTCGGCAACGTGCAACTCACGCCGACGACCTTCGTCGTCGACAAGGACGGCAAGATCCTGAAGCGCTACGTCGGCGCGCCGCAATTCGCGGAACTCGACGCGCTGCTCAAGAAGGCGCTCGACGGCAACGCGGCCTGAGCGCCGCCGAATCGGATTCGAAGGGGCGCGCACCGCACCGCCTCTTTCGGTAAAACAACGGACCGCATGACCGGGCACCCCGGTTCCGCGGTCCGTTTGCTTTTCAGCGCTCGGTTTCGCCTTTCGCCGACAGCCCGTAGCGCTTCATCTTCTCGTACAGCGTCGCCTTGCCGACATGCAGCCGGTCGGCCGTCGCGGCGACCGCGCCGCCCGTCTGGTTCAGCGCCTCGGCGATCACCGCGCGCTCGAACTGCTCGATGCGCTCCTTCAGCGTCTGGTCGTTGTCGGCGTCGTCGCCCGCGCCCGTTTCCGGCGGCATGTCGGCCACGCCGAGCACGAAGCGGTCGGCCGCATTGCGCAGCTCGCGCACGTTGCCCGGCCAGTCGCGCTGCATCAGGCTCGCGCGCTGCCGGTCGGTCAGCACCGGCGCGGGCCGCCCGTAGCGCACGGCCGCATCGAGCATGAAGTGCTCGAACAGCGGCACGATGTCCTCGCGGCGCTCGGCGAGCGGCGGCAGCGCGATCGTCACGACGTTGAGCCGGTACAGCAGGTCGCGCCGGAACGTGCCGGCCGCGACGAGTTCGCTCATGTCGCCCTTCGCAGCGGCGACCACGCGGCAGTTCACGCGGATCGGCTGGTTCGAGCCGAGCCGTTCCAGCACACCGTCCTGCAGCACGCGCAACAGCTTCACCTGCAGCGCGAGTGGCATGCTTTCGATTTCGTCGAGGAACAGCGTGCCGCCGGACGCGTATTCGAGCTTGCCGACGCGCCGCTTCGCCGCGCCGGTGAACGCCCCGGGCTCGTAGCCGAACATCTCCGACTCGAACATCGGCTCGGGCAGCGCGCCGCAATTGACCGCGATGAACGGCTTGTCGCGGCGCGGCGACAGCTCGTGCAGGCTGCGCGCGATCAGTTCCTTGCCGGCGCCCGTGTCGCCGTTGATCAGCACCGACGCGTCGGTCGGCGCGACGTTCGCGATCAGTTTGCGCACCTGCTCGATCGCGGGGCTGCGGCCGATGATGCGCGGCGCGACCACGTTCTGCCCGGCCAGCTCGCGCCGCAGCGCGTGGTTCTCGAGCACGAGCTCGCGGCGCTCGAGCGCGCGGCGCACCGTCTCGATCAGGCGCTCGGCCGCGAACGGTTTTTCGATGAAATCGTACGCGCCGTCGCGCATCGCCTGGACGGCCATCGAGATGTCGCCGTGCCCGGTGACGAGAATCACCGGCACGTCGGGCACACGCTCGCGGCACTGCGCGAGCACGTCGAGCCCGCTCGCGCCGGGCAGCCGGATGTCGCTGACGATCACGCCGGCGGTATCCGCGACGATCGCCTTCTCGGCCGCCTCGGCCGACTCGAAGCCGGCGACGTCGAAGCCCGCCAGTTGAAGGCTCTGCACGCTCGCCCGGCGCACGAGCGCATCGTCTTCGATATAGATCACTTGCAGCCGGTTGGCCATCTTGGTCACTTGCTCCTGACAGGCCGCGCGGCGCTGGTGCGTGCGGCTCTCGTTGATCCCGGTCGTTCGTCGACCGGCCTGTTCACGCTAATGCGAGCCCGCCGGCTCGGACACGGAGTCCGGATGATGCGTGCGGGCGCGCCGCAGCGTCAAGACGAACAGCGCGCCGCCCGATGGTGCGTTGCGCGCGGTCAGCGCGCCGCCCGCGTCACTCGCGATCGACGACGAGATCGCGAGGCCGAGCCCGAGCCCGCGCCCCATTTCCTTGGTCGTGAAGAACGGCTCGAACAGGCGCGGCAGCAGATCGGGCGCAATGCCGGAGCCGTTGTCGCGCACCTCGACCGAGAGTGTCGCGGCCGACACCGCGATCGTCACCTCGATGGCCGGCGCCGCGACGCCGGCCACCGCGTCGAGCGCGTTGCCGAGCAGGTTGATCAGCACCTGTTCGAGGCGCAGATCCTCGCAGCGCGCGACGAGTTCGGGATAGTCGCGCGCCAGGTCGAGCGGCGCGTCGTGCGCGGGCGACACGGTCGCGTCCTGCAGCGTCAGCGTGAGCGCGACGCCGCGCAGGCGCTCGCCGAGCAGCGACAGCACGCTGCGCAGCGCACGCACGACGAGGGCCCGCTCGTTGCGCGGCTTCGCTCGGCCGACGAACAGCTTCAGCTGGTTGGTGATCTTGCCCATCCGCTCGGTGAGCGCGGCGATCGCCTCGAGATTCTCGCGCGCGGCGGCCTGCTCGCCGCGATCGAGCAGCACGCGCGTGTTGTCCGAGAAGCTGCGCAGCGCCGCGAGCGGCTGGTTCAGTTCATGCGTGATGCCGGCCGCCATCTGGCCGAGCGCGGCGAGCTTGCTCGCCTGGATCAGTTCGTCGTGCGCGGCGCGCAACTCCTGCTCCGCGCGGATTCGGTCGCCGACTTCCTTCTGCAACTGCTCGTTCGCTTCGGACAAATCGGCCGTACGCTCCTCGACGCGCCGGTTCAGCTCCGCGTACGCCTGCTGCAGCAGCGCGCGGCCGCGGATCATCTCGCGCACGCGGGCGCGGCGCATCCGCCAGTAGAACGCCAGGAGCGCGACCGACACGAAGCCGAAACCGGTGACGATCGTCGCATTGCGCGCATCGGCATCGATCGGCGCGATCGGCGCGAGCGTGACGAGCAGCCAGTCGGGCTCGCCGATCCGGCGCTTGCTGGCGAGGAAGCGCGGCGCGCGCCGGCCGGCGCCGAGGCGCACGATTTCCGCGTCGGCGCCGAGCGTCTGCTCGACGCGCAGCGGCAGCGGCGTGACCGGTTGCTGCGCGTACTGGCGCGTTTCGTAGATCGATGCGGCCACAGGCCCCGTGAGCGGGCGCAGCGTGTGGTACTTCCACGCGGGCACCGACGACAGGAACACGACGCCGTGATCGTCCACGACGACGAGCGGCTCGGACGCGTCGGCGCCCTGGAACCATTCGAGATTGAGCTTCACGACGACGACGCCCGCGATCTTGCCGTCGCGCCACACGGGCTGCGAGATGTAGTAACCGGGATCGCGCGAGATCGTGCCGATCCCGAAGAAGCGGCCGACCTGGCCGTTCATCGCGTCGAGGAAATACGGGCGGAAACGGTATTCGATCCCGACGAAGCTGTCGGGCGCGCGCCAGTTGCTGGCGGCGACGCACAGGCCGTCCGCACCGATCACGTAGGTGACGGTCGCGTGCGCGTGTTCGTTGAGGTCTTCGAGATAGCGGTTGACGCGGGCGGTGTAGTCGCCGCGCTTCGGGTCGGCGAGCAGATCCTGCACGTACGGATGGCTGCCGAGCAGATAAGGCAGCGATTCGTAGCGGTCGAGTGTGCTCTTGAGCGCGCTGGTGGTGCGGTCGACCCGCACCGCGGCATTGCGCTGCAGCTCGGCGACGCCGCGCTGCCAGGTGATCGTCCACGTCAGCGCGCACGCCGCGACGAGCGCGGCGGCGAGCACGACGAGGATGAGCAGGCGGCGCGTCACGGTCGAGGCTTCCTGGCGATGCGGATCGCCTATTGTGTCATAGGCCTCCGCCTCGATGCCCCGGCCGCCGCGGGCCGCACGGCCGGCGGGCGGTGCCGCCGCCTGCTCCTTCATGACGTCAGACGCCGGCCGTCGTCTCGGTCGGCGCGACTTCGCCGCCGCCCTTCAGCGCCTGGCGCAGCTTGTTGCGGTCGAGCTCCTTCTCCCATGCCGACACGACGACCGTCGCTACGCCGTTGCCGACGATGTTGGTCAGCGCACGGCATTCGCTCATGAAGCGGTCGATGCCGAGGATCAGCACCATGCCCGACAGCGGGATCGTCGGCACGACGGCCAGCGTCGCGGCCAGCGTGATGAAGCCCGCGCCGGTCACGCCGCTCGCGCCCTTCGACGTCAGCATCGCGACGGCCAGCAGCGTGAGCTGCTGCATCCACGTCAGCTCGATGTTGGTCGCCTGCGCGATGAACAGCACGGCCATCGTCATGTAGATGTTGGTGCCGTCGAGGTTGAACGAGTAGCCGGTCGGCACGACGAGGCCGACGACCGAACGCGAGCAGCCGGCCTTCTCGAGCTTTTCCATCAGCTGCGGCAGCGCGGCTTCCGACGAGCTCGTGCCGAGCACGATCAGCAGCTCTTCCTTGATGTACGACACGAAGCGGATGATCGAGAAGCCGGTGAAGCGCGCGATCGCGCCGAGCACGACCAGCACGAACACGACCGACGTCAGGTAGAACGTGCCGATCAGCTTGAGCAGCGGCACCAGCGAGCCGACGCCGTACTTGCCGATCGTGAACGCCATCGCGCCGAACGCGCCGATCGGGGCCAGCTTCGTGACGATGTGCACGATGCCGAACAGCACGCGCGTCAGGCCGTCGATGAAGTCGGTGACCACACGGCCGCGCTCGCCGAGGTGCGCGAGCACGCTGCCGAACAGCAGCGCGATCAGCAGGATCTGCAGGATTTCACCCTGCGCGAACGCGTCGACCATCGTGTTCGGGATGATGTGCATCAGGAAGTCGACCGTCGACTGCCCGTGCGCCTTCGCCGCGTACGACGCGACGGCCTTGCCGTCGAGCGTCGCCGGATCGATGTTGAAGCCGACGCCCGGACGCAGCAGGTGCGTGGCCGCGAGGCCGAGCAGCAGCGCGAAGGTCGACACGATCTCGAAGTACAGCAGCGCCTTGCCGCCGACGCGGCCGACCTTCTTCATGTCCTCCATGCCGGCGATGCCGGTGACGACCGTACAGAAGATGATCGGGCCGATCACCATCTTGATCAGCTTGATGAACCCGTCGCCGAGCGGCTTCATGTCGGTGGCGATCGATGGGTAGAAGTGGCCGAGGATCACGCCGACGATGATGGCGAAAATCACCTGCACATAGAGCACTTTGTAGAAGGGTTTCTTCTTCACGATGGTTCCTGCTGAAGTAGATGATGAGCCGTGGAAACGGCGTCACGCGCGCAGGCGAATGTCTCAGGGGAAAGGCATTCGCCCGCGCGGCTGCCGTGCCGCAACAAGCGATGCCTCAGGACATCCGGAGGGGGAGGAAGGCATTGGTCATCGGTTGTCTCCTTGCTTGCTGTAGTAGTTCGGCCGGGGGATGGCCGTGCGCTTTATATCGCAAGGTCGATGCCAGGTTTCCGGAACCCCTCAAGCCGTTGTTTTCATTGTATTTCTCATAATGCGGCAGGCAAGGAAATCCGGGATTCCGGATTTCCGGAAAATATCCGTCCGGCGATCCGGACGGATGCGTCGTTTCACCAGAGGAATCAGTGCTGCACGGCCTCGCCGGCCAGCAGGCCGGTCTGCGCGTAGAACTCCTGCTGCGCGAACGCGTCGCGCTCGCGGCGTGCGCGCTCGCCGCGATCCGCGAGCGAGCCGACCACGATCCCGACGAACGCGAGCGGCACCGACACGAGCGCCGGGTTGTCGAGGAATACCGCCGCGTGCGCGTGGTGCAGCACGTCGACCCACACCGACTTCGACAACACCGTGAGCGCAACCGCCGACACGAGGCCGAGACCGCCGCCGAGCACCGCGCCGCGCGTGGTCATCCCGCGCCAGAAGATCGACATCGCGAGCACCGGGAAATTGGCGCTCGCGGCCACCGCCGCGACGAGCCCGACCATGAACGCGACGTTCACGTGCTCGAACAGGATCGACAGCGCGATCGCGACGGCCGACAGCCCGATCGTCGCCGCGCGCGAGATGCGCATCTCGAGCCGTTCGTCGGGCTTGCCGCGCGCCCACATCTGCGCATACAGGTCGTGCGAAATCGTCGTCGCGCCGGCGAGCGTAAGCCCGGCGACCACCGCGAGGATCGTCGCGAACGTGACGGCCGCGATGAACCCGTAGAACCAGTTGCCGCCCACTGCCTGCGCGAGCTTCACCGCGACCATGTTGGAGCCGCCGAGCAGGTCGTGCGTCAGGTTGAACGTGCCGTTCGCGCCGAGCCGGAAGAATTCCGGATGCTGCGCGAGCAGCACGATCGCCGAGAAGCCGATCACGAAGGTCAGCAGGTAGAAGTAGCCGATGAAGCCGGTTGCGTAGAGCACCGACTTGCGCGCCTCCTTCGCGTTCGGCACCGTGAAGAAGCGCATCAGGATGTGCGGGAAGCCGGCCGTGCCGAACATCAGCGCGATGCCGAGCGACAGTGCGTTGGCCGGGTCGCGGATCAGCTTGCCGGGCCCCATGATCGACAGCGCGCCCGGATGCACGGCCACCGCACGGCGGAACATCGCATCGATGCTGAAGCCGAATTCGCCGAGCGCGAGCCACGCGAGCAGCGTCGCGCCGCACAGCAGCAGCACGGCCTTGATTACCTGCACCCAGGTGGTCGCGGTCATCCCGCCGAAGAACACGTAGACGACCATCAGCACGCCGACGATCAGCTCGGCCGTGCCGTACGACAGCCCGAACAGCAGCTGGATCAGCTTGCCCGCGCCGACCATCTGCACGACGAGGTACAGCACGACGATGGTCAGCGCGTTCGCCGAGGTCAGCAGCCGGATCGGCCGCTGCGCGAAGCGGTACGCGACGACGTCGACGAACGTGAACTTGCCGAGGTTGCGCAGCGGTTCGGCGATCAGGAACATCACGAACGGCCAGCCGACCAGGAAACCGATCGAGTAGATCAGCCCGTCGAAGCCGAACATGAACACCATCCCGGACAGCCCGAGGAACGACGCGGCCGACATGTAGTCGCCCGCGATCGCGAGCCCGTTCTGCAGCCCGGTGATGCCGCCGCCGGCCGTGTAGAAGTCGCGCGTCGAGCGCGTGCGGCGCGCGGCCCAGCGCGTGAGCGCGAGCGTCGCGAACACGAACGCGAAGAACATCCCGATCGCGACCGGGTTCAGCTCGACCTTGTCGGGCATCGGGCCGGCGATGCCGGTGGCATGGACGGTGGAGGAAACGAGAACGGTCAGCGCGCCGAGCGCGCGCGAAATGCGTCGCATGCGGGCCTCCGTCACGAACGTTGCAGGATCGCGTCGACGCGGCGGTCGAACGCACGGTTCGCGCGCAGCACGTAGCATGCGGTCAGGCCGATCGCGATCAGGATGATCGCGACGCCCGCGGCGATCCCGACCGTCGTCGTCGCGCCGCGGTACAGCGGCGCGGCGAGCACATGCGGCGCGAGCGCGACGAGCAGGATGAAGCCGTAGTACGTGGCGATCATCAACGCGGTGAGCGTGAAGCTGAAGCGGCGCCGGGCCCGCACGAGCTGCTGGTAGTCGCGGCGCGCCGTGACCGATTCGATGACGGAAAGCTCCATGGTGTCTCCATTTCCGGCTCATCATTGCGAGCGGTGTTTTGTGGAATGGTCGGCGCGCGTCGACTCACCGCCCGCGCCGCGGCGGAACAAGCGATCTACACGACGCGATCCGCCCGCAGCCGCGCGACATCCTCCGCCGACATCCCGAGCCAGCCGCCGAGCACCGCGTCGGTATCGGCGCCGAGCACCGGCGGCGCACCGCGCACCGGCAGCCGCGCGCCGTCGAAGCGGTACGGCGGCGCGAGCACGTCGACCGCGCCCGCGGCCGGATGTGGCTGCCGCGTGACGAGCCCGGCGCGGGTGGCGCGTTCGGACGTCAGCGCTTCGTGCAATCCGAGCACTTCGCCGCACGGAATACCCGCGTCGGCGAGCGCCGCCAGCAGCGTCGCGCGCGAACGCCGCGCGAGTTCGCGGCGAATCTCGGGCAGCAGGTCGGCACGATTCTGCGAGCGGCCGAGGTTGGTCTTGTAGCGTTCGTCGGCCGCGAGATCGGGCCGCTCGATCGCGTCGCAAAAGCGCGCGAACTGCGTGTTGTTGCCGACCGTGATCACGAGCGGACCGTCGGCTGCGTCGAACACGCCGTACGGCACGATCGACGGATGCGCGTTGCCGTAGCGCGGCGGGTCCTCGCCCATCAGCAGCGCGTCGAGCCCGTAGTACGCGGTGATCATCAGCCCGCAATCGAACAGCGCCATCTCGATGCGGCGCCCGCGCCCGGTCGCATGGCGTTCGTACAACGCGGCGAGGATCGCCTGCGCCGAATACATGCCGGTGAACAGGTCGACCGCCGCGACGCCGAACTTCAGCGGCGGCTGGCCGGCCTCGCCGTTCAGCGCCATCAACCCGGCCTCGCCCTGCACGACGAGGTCGTAGCCGGGCCGCGCGGCCTCGGCGCCCGACCGGTCGTAGCCCGAGATCGCGCAGTGCACGAGGCGCGGATTCAGTTCGGCCAGCGCGTCGTAGCCGAGCCCGAGTTTCTCCGCGCCGCCGCACTTGAAGTTGTGGATCAGCACGTCGGCCTGCGCCGCCAGCTCGCGCGCGATGCGCTGGCCGGCTTCCGTCTGCAGGTCGACGCAGATCGACCGCTTGCTGCGGTTCACGCTGTTGAAATAGGTGGTTTCGGTGTCGCCGATCCGCAATCCCCAGTCGCGCGTATCGTCGCCGCGCGCCGGATGCTCGACCTTGATCACTTCCGCACCGAAATCGGCAAGCACCATCGCACACCACGGGCCGGCGAGCACGCGCGAGAAATCGAGCACCTTCACGCCGGCCAGCGGCAGCGCGCACCGTTCGTTCGTCATCGTTGTCTCCTCCATTCGCGCCGTGCGCCCTTACTGTTTCGACAGCGCGATGTAGCGCGCGAGATGGTGATCCTCGTCGCCGAGCTGGTGATCGATCATCACGAGCCGCTTCGCGTAGTGCGACAGCGGCAGCTCCCACGTCATCCCGATCCCGCCGTGCAGCTGGATGCTTTCCTCGGCGACGAGCGTGCCGATCCGGCCGATGCTGTATTTCGCCGCCGCGAGCGCGCGCTCGCGCACCGCGCGCGGCGCATCGAGCTGCGCGGCCGCGTTGATCACGGCCGAGCGCGCCTGCTCGACCTCGAGCAGCAGGTCGGCCATCCGGTGCTGCAGCGCCTGGAAGCTGCCGATCGGCAACCCGAACTGCTTGCGCGTGCGCAGGTAGTCGAGCGTGTGCGCCTTCGCGACGTCCATCGCGCCGAGCGCTTCCGCCGACAGCGCGAGCAGCCCGTAGCCGAGCACGCGTTCGAGCAGCTCGGCGCCCGCTTCGCCGTCGAGCGCATCCGGCGCGCCGAGCGCGGCGTCGGCCGGCAATGCGACACGCTCGAAGCGCACTTCGGCCGCGCGGCCGCCGTCGATCTTCTTGTAATCGCGCAACGACACGCCCGGCGCATCGGCCGGCACGACGAACAGGCCGATGCCGGCCGCGTCGTCGTCGTTGCCGGACGCGCGCGCGCTGACGACGAAAAACGCCGCCTGCGCAGCCTGGTCGACGACGCCCTTCGCGCCGGTCAGCACCCAGCCGTCGCCCGAACGTTCGGCGCGCGTGCGCACCGTCGTCAGTTCGTAATGCGAGCCCGGTTCGTCGTGCGCGAACGCGGCGCTCGCGCTGCCGTCGATCAGCGCGGCGAGCCGGTCGCGATGCGCATCGCCACCGGCGAGCGCGAGCGCACGGCCCGCGAGCAGCGCGCCGAGGAACGGCTCGACGACGAGTCCGCGCCCGAGGCATTCGAACACCACGGCGATGTCGAAGCCCGCGCCGCCGAAGCCGCCGTCGGCTTCGGCGAACAGCGCGCCGACCGAGCCGAGTTCGGCGAAGCGCTGCCACATCGCGCGATCGAACCCTTCGGCCGACTGCGCGATGCGGTCGCGCACCGGGAACGCGTACTGTTCGGCGATGAAGCGGTTCAACGTGTCCGCCAGCATCCGGCGGTCTTCTGTGTGCTGGAAATCCATCGTCGCGTCCCTCGTTACAGCCCGAGCATCATCTTCGCGATGATGTTCTTCTGGATCTCGTTCGAGCCGCCGAAGATCGACAGCTTGCGGTTGTTGAAATACTGCTGCGCGGCGCTCGCGGCTTCTTCCGGGCCGACCGGTTCGCCGTCGTAATCGGCGTCGAGCGCGTCGTCGACGAACGGCTGCGCGTACGGCCCCATCGCGCGCCGCATCAGCGCGGTGATCTCCTGGCGGATCTGCGTGCCGCGAATCTTCAGCATCGAGCTTTCCGCGCCCGGCACGCCGCCGCCCGCGACCGCGGCCAGCACGCGCAGGTTGGTCGTGCGCATGTTTTCCAGTTCGATCTCGACGCGGGCGAGCCGCGCCGCGAAGAACGGATCGTCCGCGAGCGGCCGGCCGTTCTTCGTGACCTTCGCGGCCACCGCGCGCAGCCGGTCGAGGGCGGCGGTCGAGAAGCCGATCCCCGCGATGTTGGTGCGCTCGTACGTGAGCAGGTATTTCGCGTAGGTCCAGCCGCGGTTCTCTTCGCCGACCAGGTTCTCGACCGGCACGCGCACGTCGGTGAAGAACACCTCGTTCACCTCATGCTCGCCGTCGAGCGTGATGATCGGGCGCACCTCGACGCCCGGCGTATTCATGTCGATCAGCAGGAAGCTGATGCCCTCCTGCTTGCGCACGTCGGTCGCGGTGCGCACGAGACAGAAGATCATGTTCGCGTAGTGGCCGAGCGTGGTCCACGTCTTCTGGCCGTTCACGACGTAGTGAGCGCCCTGCGCATCCACACGCCGCACCGCGCTGGTCTTTACCGCCGCGAGATCGGAACCGGCGCCCGGCTCCGAATAACCCTGGCACCACCAGTCGGTGCCGTCGAGAATGCGCGGCAGCCAGTGGCGCTTCTGCGCTTCGTTGCCGTACTTGATCAGCACCGGGCCGAGCATGTTCACGCCGAACGGCACGATGCGCGGCGCGCCGGCGAGCGCGCATTCGTTGTCGAACAGGAATTTCTGCGCGACGCTCCAGCCGGGGCCGCCGTATTCGCGCGGCCAGTGGCTCGCGAGCCAGCCGCGCGCGTTGAGGATCGCGTGCCATTCGCGCATGTCGTCGCGCGTCAGGTGCAGGCCGCCCTTCACCTTGCGCGCGGTACGCGCCGGCAGTTCGGCGGCGAGGAAGCGCTGCACTTCCGTGCGGAAGGCTTCCTCTTCGGGAGTGAAATTCAGGTCCATCTTCGGTCCGTGGCAAATGCGGTGGGTGCGGTGGGTGTTCAGTCGATGCGGTTCAGGCTCGCGAAATCGGCGCCGCGCGCGACGAGATCGACGAGCAGCGGCGACGGCTTCCAGAACAGCGGATCTTCCTTCGCGAACGCGCGGATATCGGCGAGCACGTTCGCGAGGCCGACCGTGTCCGCGTAGTGCATCGGGCCGCCGCGATAGCGCGGGAAGCCGTAGCCGTACAGGAACACCGCGTCGACGTCGAGCGGGCGCAGCGCGATCTTCTCGTGCACGACGTTCGCGCCTTCGTTGATCATCGCGGCGAGGTAGCGGCGCAGGATCTCGTCGTCGGTGAAGGTGCGCGGCGTGATGCCCTTCTTCGCGCGTTCTTCCGCGACGATCGCGTCGACTTCCGGGTCGGGCGTGCCGACGCGCGCGCCGTCCGGATACAGGTAGTAGCCGCGGCCGGTCTTCTGCCCGAACCAGCCGCGCTCGCACAGCCGGTCGGAAATCTCCACGTAGCGCGCGTTCGGATCGCGCGTCGCCGCGCGGCGCTTGCGGGTCGCCCAGCCGATGTCGCCGCCCGCGAGATCGACCACCTGGAACGGGCCCATCGGGAAGCCGAACCCGCGCACCGCGCGATCGATCTGGTACGGCGACGCGCCGTCTTCCATCAGGTAGTCGGCAGCCGTCCGATAAACGGCGAGGACCCGGTTGCCGATGAAGCCGTCGCAGACGCCCGCGCGCACCGGCGTCTTCTTCAATTGCTTGGCCAGCGCGAACGCGGTCGCGACGACGTCCGGGCTCACCCGCGCCGGCACGACGATCTCCAGCAGCTTCATCACGTTGGCCGGCGAGAAGAAATGCAGGCCGATCACGTCGGCCGGCCGGTCGATGCTCGCGGCGAGCGCGTCGATGTCGAGATACGACGTATTGGTCGCGAGCACCGCGCCCCGCTTGCACACGCGGGCGAGTTCGGCGAACACGGCCTGCTTCACGGCCATGTCCTCGAATACGGCTTCGATCACGACATCGGCCTGCGCGAGCGCGTCGTACGACGTGCTGCCCTTGAAGCGCGCGAGCCGCGCCGCGTGCGCGGCCGGCGTCATCCGCCCTTTCGCGACGAGGCCGTCATACACCTTCTCGACGTGCGCCCGGCCGCGCGCGAGCGATGCTTCGTCGCGCTCGATCATCGTCACCGGCAGCCCGGCGTCGAGCGCCGCGACCGCGATGCCCGCGCCCATCGTGCCGCCGCCGACCACGCCGATCCGCTCGACCGGCCGCGGGTTCGCGCGGCGCGCCTCGGGCGCCTTCGCCGCTTCGCGTTCCGCGAAGAACGCATGCACGAGGCCCGCGCGCTGCGGGCTGTCGAGGCATTGCAGGAACAGGCTGCGTTCGAGCTTCATCCCGGCGTCGAACGACTGCGTGAGCGCGGCCTCGACCGCGTCGACGATCTTCGCCGGCGAGAACAGGCCCCGCGCCTTCTTCGGCAATTCCACGCGCGCCGCGTCGATCGCGGCCTGCGCGGCCGCGCGGTCGGCCAGCCCCTGCGCGTCGCGCGTGCGGCGCACCGGCGCGCCGAGCGACACAAGTTCCTGCGCATACGCGAGCCCTTCGGCGAGCGTGTCGTCGCTGTGCGCGATGCGATCGACGAGGCCGAGCGCGAGCGCTTCCTCGGCGCTCGCATGGCGACCCGTCAGCATCAGGTCGAGCGCGGCCTTCGCGCCGATCAGGCGTGGCGCGCGCTGCGTGCCGCCCGCGCCGGGCAGCAGGCCGAGCGTCACTTCGGGCAGCCCGAGCTTCGCGCCGGGCACCGCGAGCCGGTAATGCGCGGCCAGCGCGACTTCGAGGCCGCCGCCGAGCGTCGCGCCGTGCAGCGCGACCACGACCGGCTTGGTACCCGATTCGATCCGCTCGCACACGTCGGGCAGCGACGGCGGTACGGGCGGCTTGCCGAATTCGCGGATGTCGGCGCCCGCGATGAAGTTGCGGCCGGCGCCGACGATCAGCACCGCACGGATCGCGTCGTCGGCCTGCGCGGCGTCGAGCGCGTCGGCGAGGCCGCGCCGCACGTCGGCGGACAGCGCATTGACGGGCGGATGGTCGATCGTGACGACGAGCACCTTGTCGCGCCGTTCGCGCGTGACCGTGCCGGTTGGGGGGATGGCGGGGGAATTCATGGCGTCTCCTTCGAAGCTGTCGAGGCAGCAGGCATGCCCTGATTCTCGATTGATCGAGATTCATTGACAATTCCCGCACGCCTTTACAAGCTGTCAAATCTGACTTGACACTGAATGTTTTCGGACCGTGTCGGACCGCTTCGATCCGATTAACGGGCCAGATCAGGAGAGACCCCGCATGGACCTGAACGCGCTGACGCTGCTCGTCGAGATCCTCGACGCCGGCAATCTCAGCAAGGCCGCCCAGCGGCTGAAGATGAGCCGGGCGAACGTCAGTTACCGGCTCAACCAGCTCGAGCGCTCGATCGGCCAGCAGCTCGTGCGGCGCACGACGCGCCGCATGGAGCCGACCGAGATCGGGCTGAAGCTGTACGAGCACGGCCGGCGCATCCGCAACGAGCTGCTCGCCGCGCAGGAATCGGTGACGACGCTCGGCCAGGACCTGCAGGGCCGCGTGCGGCTGTCGGTGCCGAGCGGCTACGGGCAGATCGTGATGTCCGACTGGCTGCTCGCGTTCAAGCGGCGGCATCCGGGCATCGTGCTCGACGTGGTGTTCGAGAATCGCGTGGAAGACCTGATGCGCGACGAAGTCGACATCGCGATCCGCGTGATGTCCGAGCCGCCGCAGAACCTGGTCGCGCGCGACATGGGCGCGGTGCGCTACGTCGCCTGCGCGTCGCCCGCGTTCGCGGCCGCGCACGGGATGCCGGCGAGCCTCGGCGCGCTGGCCGCGGCCCCGGTCGTCACCGCGACGGTGATGGGCCGGCAGCTCCGCATCGCCGCGTATCTCGGCGACGAACGCCACGAGGTGCTGCTCGAGCCGACGCTGATTTCGGAGAACTTCCTGTTCCTGCGCCAGGCGATCCTCGCGGGCATCGGCGTCGGCATCGTGCCCGACTACGTGATGCAGGACGACCTGCGGCACGGCACCGTCGTCACGTCGCTCGATGCGTACCGGCTCAGCATCTTCGGTACCCACATGTACATGCTGTACATGCCGAACCGCCACCACACGCGCGCGACTTCCACGTTCATAGAGTTCATCCTCGAACAGGCCGGAAAGACCGGCCGGGGCGGGCCCGGCGGGATGCGTCAGGGTTTCCTGACGGATGACAAGCCGCCGGGCGCGCGGCGACAATAGCGCGCCGGGGTGGGCCGCACCGTTGCGCCCGCACCGACGTAAACGTCAACGTCAACATCAACGCCGCCGTCTCCTTCGAATTCACTGCTGCCGAGGGTTCAATGTTCGACCGGATTCGTCCGCATTCGCGTCCCTGGACGCTGCTCGCCGCCGTCGCGTTCGTCGCGTTGAACGCCGGCTGCACGTCCCCGTCCGCGCCGTCGGGCGCCGTCGTCCCGGTCGCCGCCGCGTCGGGCGCGGCCGTCCCGCTGCCCGGCGTTCACGCGCCCGAACCGTCGTCCGGCTGGACCGACAAGTCGGGCTGGACCTCGCAGCACTTCATGATCGCGGCCGCGAACCCGCTCGCGACGCAAGCCGGCTACGACATGCTGAAGGCGGGCGGCACCGCGATCGATGCGGCCATCGCGACGCAGATGGTGCTCGCGCTGGTCGAGCCGCAATCGTCGGGCATCGGCGGCGGCGCGTTCATGCTGTACTTCGACGGCAAGACGACGCAGGCGTACGACGGCCGGGAAACCGCGCCGGCCGCCGCGACCGAGCGCCTCTTCTACGGGCCGACCGGCCAGCCGATGAGCTTCTACGAAGGTGTCGTCGGCGGGCGCTCGGTCGGCACGCCGGGCGTGCTGCGCATGCTCGACGCCGCGCACCGCGCGCACGGCAAGCTGCCGTGGCGCCGGTTGTTCCAGCCGGCCATCCGGCTCGCCGAGCGCGGCTTCACGATCAGCCCGCGCCTGGCGATGCTGATCGCGAACGACAGGTACCTGAAGAACGACCCGGCCGCCCGCGCGTACTTCTACAACGCGGACGGCACGCCGAAGGCCGCCGGCACGGTGCTGAAGAACCCGGCGCTCGCGACCGTGCTGCGCCAGGTCGCCGACCGCGGCGCGAACGCGTTCTATGGCGGCGCGATCGCGCGCGACATCGTGACGAAGGTGCGCAAGCACCCGACCAACCCGGGGCTGCTGTCGCTGCAGGATCTCGCGCGCTACAAGGCGAAGGTGCGCGCGCCGCTGTGCGCCGACTACCGGCGCTCGGTCGTGTGCGGGATGCCGCCGCCGTCGTCGGGCGGCCTCGCGATCGCGCAGATGCTCGGCATCCTGGAAGCGATGCCCGACTGGCAGCAGATCGGCGCGCAGAAACCGGTGCGCAACGAGGTCGGCTACGAGCCGACGCCGTTCGCCGCGCACCTGTTCAGCGAAGCCGGGCGCCTCGCGTACGCGGACCGTGCGCGCTACGTGGCCGATCCCGATTTCGTGCCGCTGCCGGGCGGCACCTGGGCGAGCCTCACCGACAAGACCTATCTCGCGCAGCGCGCGCGGCTGATCGGCGACACCAGCATGGGCGTCGCGCAAGCCGGCACGCCGCAGGGCGCGGCGCTCGCGCTGGCCGACGACCGCAGCCCCGAATTGCCGTCGACCTCCGACATCGCGATCGTCGACCGCTACGGTCAGGCGCTGTCGATGACGACCAGCATCGAGGACGCGTTCGGCTCCCGGTTGATGGTGCGCGGCTTCATGCTGAACAACCAGCTCACCGATTTCTCGTTCGCGTCGAACGACAACGGCCGGCCGATCGCGAACCGCGTGCAGCCGGGCAAGCGACCGCGCTCGGCGATGTCGCCGGAACTCGTGTTCGACAAGAAGACGAAGCAGGTGACGATGATCGTCGGTTCGGCCGGCGGCCCCGCGATCATCAATCACGTGACGAAGACGCTGGTCGGCGTGCTCGACTGGGGCATGACGATGCAGCAGGCGATCGCGCTGCCGAACTTCGGGTCGATGAACGGGCCGACGCAGCTCGAACGCGGCCGCGTGTCGGACGCGCTCGCCGACGGGCTGAAGGGCCGCGGGCACGACGTGCAGATCGTCGAGATGAACTCGGGGCTGCAGGGCATCCAGCGGCTGAACGTGCAGGGGCAGACGGTGTGGTTCGGCGGCGCGGACCCGCGCCGGGAAGGGGTCGCGATGGGCGATTGAGCGCAACAGCACGGGCGACACGGGCGGCACGTACGCGTTCGTGCCCGTGCCTTCAGCGTGACGTCAGCCGCGCCCCTTCCACGGCACCACCCGCCGCTCGATCCAGCGCATCGCCAGATCGAACAGCCACGCGATCGCGCCGATGATCAGGATGCCCATCACGACGATGTCGGTGCGCAGGAAACTCGACGCATTGAGCACCATCTGCCCGAGCCCGGCCGTCGCGGCGACCATCTCGGCCGCGACGAGCGTCGTCCAGCCGAACCCGACCGCGATCCGCAGGCCGGTGAGGATCTCCGGCAGCGCGGCCGGCAGCACGACATGCCGCACGATCTGCGCGAAGCTGCCGCCGAGCGAATACGCGGCGTTGATCTGCTCGACGGTTGCCGCACGCACGCCGGCGCGCGCGGCCATCGCGATCGGCGCAAAGCAGGCGAGAAAGATCACGACCAGCTTCGCCGTTTCGTCGATGCCGAACCAGATCACGACGAGCGGCAGATACGCGAGCGGCGGCAGCGGCCGATAGAACTCCAGCAACGGATCGAGCACGCCGCGCGCGATGCGGCTCACGCCCATCAGGATGCCGGCCGGCACGCCGATCGCGGTCGCGAGCAGGAACGCACCGAACACGCGCGCGGCGCTCCACAGCAGATGTTCGGACAACGGCAGGCCGCCCTGGATGCGGCCGTGCCATGCGTCGACGAACGCGGTCCACACTGCTTCCGGTGCGGGCAGGAACAGCGGCGGCAGCCACTGGAAATGCGTCGCGACCCACCAGAGCGCGGCCAGTACCGCGATCGTCGCAGCGCTCAACCCGGCCGTCTTTCCTTGCCCCGGCAACCGGTAACGATGTGATGTCCGGGCGGGACGCGCCGCATGGCGCTGTTGCGCCGCGCGCGCATCCCGTTCGGAGTCGGCGGTCGCGCGATCGGCCGCCCAGGAATCCTGCGTGCTCATGTCGTCCTGCCTGTGCAATGTACTGATCCGGCCGCGCCCGACGGACGCACCCTGCCGCGCGAACTCGTGCATCACGCGGGCTCCGCGACCGCCTCGTCGCGATGCAGGTACGCGATCAGCCGCTCGCGCCACCCGATGAAATCCGGCGATGACTTCACCGCACGCGCGTCGCGCGATTCGACGTAGCGGCGTGCGAACGGCAACTCGAAGGTTTCGGCGATGCGGCCCGGGCCCGGCGTCATCACGACGAGACGCGTCGCGAGGAACAACGCCTCCTCGACGTCGTGCGTGATGAAGAACACCGTCTTGCCGGTGCGCGCCCACACGTCGAGCACGAGCGCCTGCATCGTGCCGCGCGTCATCGCATCGAGCGCGCCCATCGGTTCGTCCATCAGCAGCACGCGCGGGTCGCTGGCGAGCGCACGCGCGATGCCGACCCGCTGCTGCATCCCGCCCGACAGTTCATACACGCGTGCATGCGCGTGACGCTCGAGACCGACGAGCGTGAGCATCTCGCGCGCCCGCGCTTCGCGTTCGGCTTTCGACACACGCGCGAAGCGCAGCCCGAGCGCGACGTTGTCGAGCACGTCGAGCCACGGCAGCAACGCGTATTTCTGGAACACGACGCCACGATCGGCGCCGGGGCCCGCGATCGGCACGCCGTCGACGCGCACGTCGCCCGTCGTCGGCGCGACGAAGCCGGCCATGCAGTTCAGCAGCGTGGTCTTGCCGCATCCGGACGCACCGAGCGCGACGACGAATTCACCGGCATCGATGCGCAGGTCGACCTGCGCGAGCGCCTGCGTCGTCGGCCTGCCGCGCTCGCCCGGATAGGCAACCGATACCTGGCGGACTTCCAGCGTGCTCATGATCGAAGGCCTCCGCGATGAGTGGGCTGAGTGGCCGCGCTCAGCGCGCGGCCTTCTGCACGAACTGCGGATCGACGCCGACCGAATAGTCGGACAGCACCGTCTGGATCGTGCCTTGCGATTTGAGGAACGTGGCCGTGGCCGCGAGCGACTTCGCGGCGCCCGATTGCGCGCCGCCGCCGAGCCACGTCGGCGATACCTGTTCGGCCGCCGTCGGGAATGCGTAGAGCGCGAGGCTGGCCGGCACGTCCTGCGCGTTCGCGCCGGACACCTTCGCGACCGCCGCGACCTGCGGCGAGCCGACCTTCCACGCCGCCGCATGCGCGCGGTAGTCGGCGTCCGCCGCCGCGAGCACCTTCACGAAGCGCGTGACGAACTCGGGGTTCTCGCGCGCGAACTTGCGGCTCACGACGAAGCCGTCGAAGGTCGCCTTGCCACTTTCTTTCGCAACCTGGCCGGACGTCGTCAGCACGGTGCCCGACTGCTTGACCTTCGCGAGCACCGGGTCCCAGATATAGGTCGCGTCGATGTCGCCGCGCGTCCATGCGGCGGCGACTTCGGGCGGACGCAGGTTGACGATCTTCACGTCGTTCGGATTGACGCCCGCGGCCTGCAGCGCGACGAGCGTATGGAAGTGCGACGTCGACACGAACGGCACGCCGATCTTCTTGCCCTTGAGCGCGGCGATGCTGGTCACGCCCGAGCCGTTGCGCGCGACGAGCGCCTCGGCGTCGTTGATGTTGTCGAGCACCCAGAACAGCGAGATGTCGAGCCCCTGCGACAGGCCTGCCGCGATCGGGCTCGAGCCCGCTTCGCCGAGCTGCACGGAGCCCGACGCGAGCGCGCGGATCACGTCGGCGCCGCTGTCGAGCTTGCGGAACGTGACCTTGTAGCCGGTCGCCTTTTCGACTTCACCGCTCGCCTGCGCGTAGCGCCACGGTACGACCATGTCCTGGTACGCGATCACGACTTCGCGCGATTCGGCGTGCGCCGCGCCGAGCGCGGCAAAGGCGGTCAGCGCGACGACGGCGCGGCGGATGAAGCTGAAACGGGACATGCGGCTCTCCTTCGGAATGCGGGCATTGCTGCGGGAGAGCCGACTTTACGGGCTTTGCGCGCGGCGGGAGCGAACTTATCCTGCGAAGCTATCGATGCCGTTTCAGCTTTGCTTTCCACGCTAGACCGGATTGCGCATCCGGTCGGATGACGATTGCCGCGCGCATGCACGGATAACCGCCGCGTCAACGAAAAAGCCCGCATCGCTGCGGGCTTTTTTCGACTGCTCGAGACTGTTGCAGATGGAAGTGAGCGCGACGCTCAGACCACCCCGGCCCCATGCGCCTGCAGATCGGCGTGATAGCTCGAGCGCACCATTGCGCCGACGGCCGCGTGCGTGAAGCCCATCTTGTACGCCTCTTCCTCGTACATCTTGAACGTGTCCGGATGCACGTACGCCCGCACCGGCAGGTGGTGCTCGGACGGCTGCAGGTACTGGCCGATCGTCAGCATGTCGACGTCGTGCGCGCGCAGGTCGCGCATCACCTGCAGGATTTCCTCTTCCGTCTCGCCGAGGCCGACCATCAGGCCCGACTTCGTCGCGACGTCCGGATGCAGCGCCTTGAAGTCCTTCAGCAGCTTCAGCGAGTGCGCGTAGTCCGAACCCGGGCGCGCTTCCTTGTACAGGCGCGGCACCGTTTCGAGGTTGTGGTTCATCACGTCGGGCGGCGCGGCGTTCAGGATCGAGATCGCGCGGTCGAGACGGCCGCGGAAGTCCGGCGTCAGGATCTCGATGCGCGTGTCCGGCGACTGCGCACGCGTTTCGCGAATGCACTCGACGAAGTGGGCGGCGCCGCCGTCGCGCAGGTCGTCGCGGTCGACGCTCGTGATCACCACGTACTTGAGCTTGAGCGCCGCGATCGTGCGCGCGAGGTTCTTCGGTTCATCCGCGTCGAGCGGATCGGGACGGCCGTGGCCGACGTCGCAGAACGGGCAGCGGCGCGTGCACTTGTCGCCCATGATCATGAACGTCGCGGTGCCCTTGCCGAAGCATTCGCCGATGTTCGGGCAGCTCGCTTCCTCGCACACGGTGTGCAGGTTGTGCTCGCGCAGGATCGTCTTGATCTCGTTGAAACGCGAGCTGCCGGTGGCCGCCTTCACGCGGATCCACTCGGGCTTCTTCAGCTTTTCGATCGGAATGACCTTGATCGGGATGCGCGCCGTCTTCGCCTGCGCCTTCTGCTTGGCGGTCGGATCGTAGGCCGGGGTCGCGGCCGTATCGGCCGGTGCGGGAGAAGCGGTAACGTCAGTCATTCGATTGTTCCAGTGCGTGCGGCTTGTCGGCGGCCGCGGATGCGCCGTCGAGGTTGGCGATCAGACGGCCCACCAGCGTGTGGGCGACGTCGTTCCAGTCGGCGGCAACCGCGAGGCTCGCCATGTCGACGGTTTCCAGTCCGGCATAGCCGCACGGGTTGATCGCAAGAAACGGGCGCAGATCCATCTTCACGTTCAGGCTCAGCCCGTGATAGCTGCAGCCGTTGCGGATCTTCAGGCCGAGGGCCGCGATTTTCGCGCCCTCGTGCACGCCGGATGCCACGTAGATCCCGGGCGCGCCCGCCTTGCGGACCGAAGCGAGATTATACGCCGCGAGGGTTTCGATCACGGCCTCCTCGATCTTCGTCACGAGCGTGCGCACCATCAGCTTGCGCCGGCGCAGGTCCAGCAGCAGATAGACGACGATCTGGCCGGGGCCGTGGTAGGTGATTTGTCCGCCGCGGTCGACCTTGACGAGCGGCACGCCGCTGTCGGCCACCAGCAGGTGCGCCGGGTCGCCGGCCTGGCCGAGCGTGTAGACGGGCGGATGCTCGACCACCCAGATCTCGTCGCCGGTGTCGGCCGTGCGCGTGTCGGTGAACGCGCGCATCGCGTCGAAGCTCGCCTCGTATGCCTCGCGACCCCGCCACCGCACGGTGACCGGCTGGACCGGCTGATCCGGGGCTCCGGCGGGCGATGCGGAAACGGCGACAGGCGTGGACACGATGGAAACCGGCGAAACGGACATGGGCGGTAGTTTACCGAAAACCCGTGGGTCTCGCCGGCCTGGGGAGGGGGACGGATCGCCGGTATCCGTCGGATGAAAGAATGGTCAGACCGTGCGCCAGCCGTCATGGAATAGCGCGCTCACGCGTTCGCGCAGCCGGGTCAGCCCGCCCAGCGCGACCTCCCGCGGCGGCCGCGACACCGAGAACGCGACGCACGCGCCCTCGCGGCCTTCCGCGCTGAGCCACAGCCGCTCGCCGCGACGCAGCTTGAGCGTCTCGCCGTCGACCAGGAAGTAGTCGTCCACGTCGTTGCTGCGCGTCGCCCAGACCGGCCCGCACTGGACGGTCAGCCGCGTGCTGCGCTGCACCTTCATCGGCACGGTCTCGCCGGCGGGAATTTCAAAGGTGATGCTTGAAGAGATTTCTTGCATGATCGACTCCGCCAAAAAGTGCTTCGATGGCTACAATCGTAGACACTCAAAGGCGTCCGACCAAACGACCAATTTTCACGTCGATGTGAGGAAAATTAGCAAATGGACCTCCGCCAGCTCCCGGCGCTGAACGCGATTCGCGCGTTCGAAGCCGCCGCCCGCCACGAGAACTTCTCGCGCGCCGCCGACGAGCTGTTCGTCACGCACGGCGCGGTCAGCCATCAGGTGCGCGCGCTCGAGGAAGAGCTCGGCGTGCAGCTGTTCACGCGCAACGGCAAGCGGCTGTGCCTGACCGACGCCGGCATGCGCTACGCGCAGCAGATCCGCACCGCGCTGATGGTGATCGCCGACGCGACGCGCGACGTGCGCGCGAGCGACCGCGACCGGCGGCTGGTGGTGTCGATGCTGTCGTCGTTCGCCGCGCGCTTCATCACGCCGCGCATCGGCACGTTCATCGAGCGGCATCCGGAAATCGACGTCGAGCTGCAGTCGACCAATTCGCTGACCGATTTCGCGCGCGACGACGTCGATCTCGCGATCCGCTTCGGCTTCGGCAGCTATCCGGGGCTGCACGTGGAGCCGCTGTTCGAGGAGGTGTTCTTTCCGGCGTGCGCGCCAACGCTGAACGGCGGCAAGCTGCCGCAGACGCCCGCCGATCTCGTGCACTACCCGCTGCTGCGCTCGGACGACGAGCTGTGGCGGCCGTGGTTCGACGCGGCCGGGCTCGATACGCTGACCGAGCCGAAACGCGGGATTCTGTACCAGGATTCGTCGAACCTGCTGCTGGCCGCGATCGAGGGCCAGGGCATCGCGCTGGTGCGCCGCTCGCTCGCGGTGCACGACCTGCTCGACGGACGCATCGTGCGCCTGTTCGACATCGACGGGCCGAGCCCGTGGCACTATTTTTTCGTGTGCCCGCCGCCGCTGCTGAACACGCCGCGCGTGCAGGCGTTCCGGACCTGGCTGTTCGAGGAAGTGGCCGAATACAAGCGGCTGTGCGACGAGCTGGACGCGCGGCGCGCGGCGGGGAAATGTCCCGCCGAGTGCGCGCTGGAGGGAGGATGGAAAGGGATCAGCGGCCGTTTGCGCTGATCCCGGACGCCGGAACGAGCGCTTAAAGGACGACCTTGACCATCGGATGGCCGGTCAGCGCACGGTAGATGTTGTCGAGCTGTTCCTGGCTCGTCGCGCGCACGGTGATCGTGAGGCCCGTGTAATTGCCGCCGCTCGACGCACGCTCCTCGATCTTCTCGACGTCGATCTCGTTGTCGTGAACGGCCACGACCTTGAAGATCGTGTCCTTGAATTCGGGGTGCGCCTTGCCCATGATCTTGATCGGGAAATCGCACGGAAACTCCAGCAGCGACTCCTTCCGGGTCTCGATCGCGCCGGTCACCTCGACGGTTTTGGTCGGTTCGCTCATCATTTTCTCCGGGTCAGGTCAAACTGTTCAAATTCGCGTGCCTTCGCACGCTGGTACGCGTCATACAGCGCCGCGAACACGGGGCCCGGCTTGCCGCCCTGCACGGGCAGATCGTCGAGCGACGTCACAGGCAGGATTTCCTTGGTGGCCGACGTCAGCATGATCTCGTCGGCCGAGCGCAGCTCGACCTCGCTGATCTCGCGCGCGACGAACCGGATCCCGCACTCTTCGGCCAGCTGCTCGACCAGCGCGTAGCGGATCCCTTCGAGGATCTTGTTGCTGCGCGGCGGTGCGAACAGTTCGCCATTCTTCACGATCCACACGTTCGACGACGAGCCTTCGGTCACGTTGTCATCGCGCAGCTGGATCGTCTCGAACGCGTCGCGTTCGGCCGCATGCTGCGCCATCAACACGTTGCCGAGCAGCGAGATCGACTTGATGTCGCAATGCAGCCAGCGGCGATCCTCGGCCGTCACGCAGCGCACGCCCTTCGCGCGCTCCGCTTCCGACGGCAGGCGCAGCGGGCTCGTCATCGCGAACACGGTCGGCACCGCGTTCGCCGGGAACGCGTGGCCGCGCTTCGCGACGCCGCGCGTCACCTGCAGGTAGACGAGCGCGTTGCCGTCGCCGAGGCCTTCGGCATTCGCCGCGACCACCCGCTCGATCAGCGCGCGCCAGCCCGCCGCATCGTGCGGGTTGTCGATGCCGATCTTCTTCAGGCTGCGCGCGAGCCGGTCTAGATGCTGTTCGATCCGGAACGGCACGTGCGCGCCGTCGTGCGCATAGACGGGCACGACTTCATACACGCCGTCGCCGAAGATGAACCCGCGGTCGAGCACCGGTACACGGGCTTCGGACAGCGGCACCAGTTCCTCCTGCGCCGAGACGCTGAGGTAGACGATCGGTTCGAATTCGGCTTGGCTCATGGCTATGACAGATGGGGATGAAGTCGTGAAAACAAAGGCCCGTCGTGCTTACTTCTTCTTGCTGAACATCAGCAGGATCGAGTCCCAGATACGTCCGAAGATACCCGCTTCCGGCACGGCTTGCAGCGCGACGACCGGGAATTCGGACAGCGTCTTGCCGTCGGCGACGATCTTCACGGTGCCGACCTGCTGGCCTTCGGCGAGCGGCGCGATCAGCGGTGCGTTGACGTCGACTTCGGTCTTGACCTTGTCGCCGAGGCCGCGCGGCACGGTCGCCCACTGGTCGCCCTTCACGCCGACCTGCACGGTGTTGTCCTTGCCCTTGTAGATGCGCGGCGTCGAGATCGCCTGGCCGCCCTTGAACAGGCGCACCGAATCGAACGCGCTGTAGCCGTAGTTCAGCATCTTCATGCTGTCCTGCGTACGCTCGCTTTCCTTCTGCTCGCCCATCATCACCGACACCAGGCGGCGCTGGCCGTCGACGCCCGGGATCGCGCGCTTCGCCGACGCGATCAGGCAGTAACCGGCCGCCTGCGTATGGCCGGTCTTCAGGCCGTCGACCGTCGGGTCGAGCCACAGCAGCCGGTTGCGGTTGCCCTGGCGGATGTTGTTGTACTTGAATTCCTTCTCCGAGAAGATGCTGTAGTACTGCGGAAAATCGCGGATCAGGTGGGCCGACAGCTTCGCGAGGTCGCCGGCCGTCGTGTAGTGGTTCGGATCGGGCATGCCGTTCACGTCGGCGAAGTGCGTGCCCTTCATGCCGAGGCGCCCTGCCTCGTCGTTCATCATCGTGACGAACTGCCCCTCGCTGCCGCCGACGAGCTCGGCCAGCGCGATCGCGGCGTCGTTGCCCGACTGGATGATCATCCCGTACACGAGGTCGTGCACGGACACCGGCTTGTTCGCCTCGATGAACATGCGCGACTCGTCGCGGCCGACGCGGCGCACCGCGTCGCTCGGCGTGACGATCTGCTCCATCGAGATCTTCTTCTTGTCGAGCGCCTCGAACACGAGGTAGGCCGTCATCAGCTTCGTCAGCGACGCCGGCTCGACGCGCTCGTCCGCATTGCCCGATGCGAGCACCGTGTTGCTCGTCGCGTCGACGAGCACCCACGAGCGCGCGTTCACGCCCGGCGGCGGCACCGCGCCCGGCATGTAGGTCGCGGGCGCGCCGGTGAACTGCTCGGCGGCCGGCGCCGCATGCGCGGCCTTGGCCTTGGCGGCCGGCTTCGCCTCGGCGACGACGATCGTCGAGGCGAGCGCGACGGGCAGCATCACGCCGAGCGCGACGTTGCGCGCGGCGGTGCCGAAGGCGATGGAGGAAGCGAGGGACTTGAGGCCTTGGGAAGACAGACGCATGATCGATTCAGGCTGATGGCAGAAAGTGCGGTGCGAGACGCGCAGGGTTGAACGGCAAGGCGGCGGGCGTCTCGGGCACTCGCCCGACACCGTCGGGCGACGCGAAACGCGCCGGTTGGACTCGTGCGGGCGCGTTCGGTTCGCGGCCGTCGCGAGCGGGCGGACAGGCGGCAAAACGAGCGCCGCATGGGCCCAGCCGGGCCGCGGGCAACGCGAAATGCGGCCATTATACGTGGCCGCGAACGGCGTTTTCGCGAACCTGGCAGCGGACACCCGCATACCGGTTGCGAGAGCATCGCACGGGCATGCAGCGGGCACGGGCACTCGAAGCCGCGCGAAAGGCGTGCGCAGGCGGCGTGCAAGTCGGGTTGCGCCGCCATGCGGCACGCGGCGCGCCGTGCGGGGCGGCGCGATGTCGCATGAAGTTTCGGGAAGGGGCGCGCCTCAGCCGCCCGGGCGCCGGTGCGCGGCGCGGTCGCCGGCGCTCACGCCGGCCATCGCATGCGGGCCAGGGGCCTGTTCACACTGGTGACGGGCTTGCGCCAGCCCTAGCGCCACGCGTCGACGATGATGCGCTTCAGCACGTGCAGCTTGCGATGGAGAAAATGCTCGGCGCCGGGGATCACGACGACCGGCAGCTCCTGCGGCCGCGCCCAGTCGTACACCGACGCGATCGGCACCGTGTCGTCGGTTTCGCCGTGGATCACGAGCGTGTTCTCGGGCACGTCGGCCACTTGCCAGCGGCTCGCGGCCGTGCCGACGAACACCATCCGCTCGATCGTCTCGCCCGCGTCGCGCAGCCGCTTCGCGACGTGCGACAGCACGAAGGTGCCGAACGAGAAGCCCGCGAGCACGAGCGGCAGGTCCGCATACGCGGGCTGCGCGCGCATGTGCGCGAGCACCGCGAGCAGGTCGTCGGCCTCGCCCGTGCCGTTGTCGTGCACGCCTTCGGTCGCGCCGACGCCACGGAAATTCGACCGGTAGACGACGTAGTTCAACTGCACGAGCGTGCGCGCGAGCGTCTGCGCGACCTTGTTGTCCATCGTGCCACCGAACAGCGGATGCGGATGCGCGACGAGTGCGATGCCGCGCGGCGCGGCGCCGCCTTCGCGCACGGCGTCGGGCAGGTCGACCGCGATTTCGATCTGGCCGACCGGGCCCGCGATCAGCGATTTCTGCGTATGAACGTTCATTCGGCCGGCCCGCTCAGATCTTCAGGCGCTCGACGACGTTGCCGTCGCGCAGGTGCGACTCGACGATCTCGTCGATGTCGGCCTGATCGACGTACGTGTACCACGTGCCTTCCGGATACACGACCATCACCGGCCCTTCCTCGCAGCGGTCGAGGCAGCCGGCCTTGTTGATGCGGACCTTGCCGGGCCCCGCGAGACCGAGTTCCTTCACACGCTTTTTCGCGTATTCCTGCATGGTCTGTGCATCGCATTGCGCGCAGCTCGGGCGTTCGGCGCCCGGTTCACGCTGGTTCAGGCAGAAGAAGACGTGGTGCTGGTAGTAGGAATCCATGATGGTGACGAGCGGCCCGGCACGAAGCCGTGCGGAAAGAGGGGCGATGGATTGCCGTTGCGCGAGGCGGCAACGGAGGATGCGGACGATTATAGCGACCGGCGCACGCGGCTGCCCGCGGCACGGCCGCCGCCGCACGGCTCCGGCCGTCGCGTCAGCGGCGCAGCGCGGCCGGCAGCCACGCGTGTTCGACGCGCTGGCCGAGCCAGATCAGCGCCGCGTAGGGCCAGATCCATGCGAGCCAGCGCGCGATGCTGTTGAAGTGCACGTAGCGGCCCTGTCGCCACCCCGACAGCGTGAAGTCGAAGAACGGGTTGACCGGCAGCAGGTTCACGAGCGCGACGCCGGCCAGCAGCGCGAGCGCCGCGAGCAGCGCGCGCCACGTCGCCGGCACGCGCAACGCGACGAGCGCCGCCGCGAAACCGAGCTCGATGCCGAGCCGCGCGCCGGGTGTCGCCCACACGACGACGAGGCCGGTGGCCGACTGCATGAACGTCGCGGCCGCCTTCAGCACGAGCGTGGCGACCACCAGCGCGATCAGCAGCCGGATGCGCGGCGCGCGCGCGCGCATCGCGAGCGACGCGATCGCCAGCGCGGCGAACAGCATCAGCCCGCCGAGCACGGCTTCCCATGCGGAATCGGACAGCCAGCCGTCGACCCGCTCGGGCCATTCGCTGACGCGCCATGCGGCCGGCAGCCACGCGAGCAGCGCGTCCTGCATCGACGCGTCGGCGCGCTCCCACAGCGCGGCCGGCCAGTCGCCGATGCCGAACAGGAACGGCGACGGAAACACGATCGCGAACGGCCACAGCGCGGCGAGCAGCAGCGGCGTCGAACCGTCGGGCTCCAGCCACGCGAAGCGCAGCCGGCGCAGCGCGCCGCGGTCGAGCAGCGCGCCGGTGGCCGGCGCCGCGAGCGCCGCGCCCAGCAGCGCGCCGAGCGCGTTGGCGCCGAGATCGAGATTCGACGCGACGCGCGTCGGCAGGTAGGTCTGCAGCGCTTCCATCGTGCCCGACAGCAGCACGCCGAGCGCGCCCGCGATCAGCGTCGCGGCCACGCCGCGCCAGCGCGGATGCAGCGCGAGCACGCCGAGCGCGCCGAACGGCAGATAGCCGAGCACGTTCGTGACCACGTCGAATGCGGTCACATAGCGCTGCATCGGCGCGAACAGGTAATCGAACGGGCCGATGCCGAGCGACACCCAGCCTTCGAACGGATACAGCGACGCATAGACGATCAGCGCCGCGTAGGCGGCAAACGCCTGCCGCGCGAGCGGCGACGCGCGATGCGTGCCGGGCACGTTCATCGCGGATGCAATCGCGGCGGCACGTCGGGCGTCACGGCGTGCCCGCGTACGCCTGCACGCCGACCCACGCGGCGATCTGCGACACGAGTTCGTCGCTGGCCGCCGCGAGCGCACGCGCGCCGCCGGCGGCGTCGGGCGTGCTCGACGGCGCGCGCGCGACGAACGTGCGCTGGCCGAGCACCTTGCCGTCGAGCATCAGGGTTGCGCGCGCGGTGACCGCGCCGTGGCTTTGCGACTGCCCGTCGAAGACCTGTTCGAATTCGCTGAGGTCGACCTTGAGGGTCGGCGCACGCACGCCGTCGGCGCCTTCGAGCACCGTGCCGCGCGACGACAGCGCGCCGCGCAGCCGCTGCGTGAGCAGTTGCGCGGGCGGCGCGGTCCAGCGGCTGTCGCGATAGACGGCCACGTGCTGCGCATCCGCGTACGCGAGGCGGTACGCGAACTTGTCCGAATCGAGTGCGTCGGGCGCGGCAACGTCGAGCACCTTCAGCGCGGGGCCCGAACCGGTGGTCGTCACCGACGAGGCAGGCCCGAGGTCGTAGCGGATGTTCGACAGCACCGCGTCGTTGCCGGCGCAGCCGGCCGCCAGCGCGAGCGTCAGCACGGCAAGCGCGGCCGCGGCCGGGCGCAGCGCGCGGTCAAGGATTCGTGGCATGGCGTATTCCTGCATGATGTGTCCGGTTTCGATGGGCGTCCTGTCCGGCCGTTCCCGGCCGGACGATCGATCAACTGCTGCGGGGCGTCCCGGATCGGGGTGTCCCGTATGTTCCGTACGTCCCGCCTGTCACTTCCCGGCCGTCGCACCCGGCCAGACGAAGCCCGCCTCGCCGGGCCCCGGCGCGGCGCCGGGCGAACCGAACAACAGACTGCGCGGGTTGCGGCCAAGTTCACCGGCGACGTCCTTCAATTGCCGCGACGCGTCGCCGACGCTGTCGGCCAGCGCATTGAAGCGCGGCAGCGTGTCGTACTGCACGCGCGCGTTGAGGCCGTTCAGCGCGACGCCGACCTGCTCGGCGGCCGTGCCGGCCTTGTTCAGGTTCGACACGAGCGGCCCGTTCGGCTGCAGCAGCGTGTTCGCCGACGCCATCGCGCGGTTCACCTCGTGCATCGTCTCGGGCAGCGCGGTGACTGCCGGGCCGAGCTGCTTCGTCAGCGTCGCGGCGCCGTCGGCCGCGTGCTGCAGGCTTTCGGCGGTCGCGCGCAACTGCTCGCGCATCTCGGGCGACATCAGCGCGTTCGCGCTCTTCGCAGCGAGCTCGAGCTGCCGCAGCAGCACGTCGCCGCGCTCCTGGATCTGGTCGAACAGGCTCGGCCGCATCGGAATCTGCGCGATCGCCTTCGGCGACGACGGTAGCGGCGACAGATCGCGCCCCGTATCCTCCAGTTGCACGAACGCGATGCCCGTCACGCCCTGGAAGCCGAGGCTGCCGTAGGTCGACTGCGTGATCGGCGCATCGTGATCGACGAGGATACGGATGCGGATCTGGCCCGGATGCGTGCGATCGAAGCCGATCGACTGCACCTTGCCGACGTCGAGGCCGCGAAAGCGCACCGCCGCATCCGGGAACAGTCCCGTCACGTTGGTGCGCGCGAGCAGGTCGTACGGCACGCGCACGGTGCGGTCGACGTTGAACCAGAACACGGTGCCCGCGATCGCGAGCGTCAGCGCGATCGTGAACAGGCCGGCCCAGAACGCATGTGATTTGTTTTCCATTCGCGGGTTCCTTGCTTCTACAGCTCGACGCTCGAGAGCGCCGGTTCGAGGGCCGCCTTCGGCAGCTTCGCGCGCCGCTCGGGCGGCAGCGCCTGCAATGCGCGGCGCCCGCGCAGCCCCAGGAAATATTCGTGGATGAACGGATGGTCGACGTTCGCGGCCTCCTCGACGGGCGCGGCGACCAGCACCTTGCGGTCGGCCAGCACCGCGACGCGCGTCGACAGCGCGACCATCGTGTCGAGGTCGTGCGTCACCATCACGACGGTCAGCCCGAGCGTGCGATGCAGCGTCGCGATCAGCTCGACGAATTCGTCGGACGCCTGCGGATCGAGGCCGGCCGTCGGCTCGTCGAGGAACAGCAGCTCGGGCTCCAGTGCGATCGCGCGCGCGATGCCAACCCGTTTCACCATCCCGCCCGACAGCGCGGCCGGCATCTTCGACGCGTGCTTGCACGGCAGCCCGACCATCTCGAGCTTCAGCATCACGATGTCGTGCAGCAGGTCCGGCGGCACGCGGCCGAGCTCGCGCAGCGGCTGCGCGACGTTGTCGAACACCGTCATCGACGAGAACAGCGCGCCCTGCTGGAACAGCATCCCCGAGCGCGTGCGCATCATCCGCGCGCTTGCATCGTCGATCGTCGACGTATCCTCGCCGAACACCTTGATCGTGCCCGACGTCGGCCGTTCGAGGCCCAGGATCTGCCGCACGAGCGTCGTCTTGCCGGAGCCCGACCCGCCGACGATCGACACGATCTCGCCGCGCCGCACGTCGAAATCGAGCTTCTGGTGAACGATGTTGCGCCCGTAGCGCTTGGTCAGGTTGCGCACCTCGATCACGAGATCGCCGGCGTCGGCGGCCGCGTCCGGCCGGGGGCCGACCGCCCCGGCGCCGATGGCCGCGGCATGCGCGGTCGTTTCGTTCGATGCGTTCATCCGAGCCCCACGTTCTGGAACAGGATCGCGAACACCGCGTCGGCGAGGATCACGACCGTGATCGACGACACCACCGACGTGGTCGTGCCTTCGCCGAGGCTCTGCGAGTTCGCCTTGATCCGGAAGCCGAAATGGCACGCGACCAGCGCGATCAGCATGCCGAACACGACGCCCTTGCCGACGCCGATGTACAGGTTCGCGATCGGCACGACGCCCGGCAGCGAGCGCACGAAATAGTTGATGTCGATGCCGAGCACCAGCTTCGCGGCGAGCGCGCCGCCCGTCAGCGCGATGATGTTGGTCCACATCACGAGCAGCGGCATCGCGACGCCGAGCGCGAGCACGCGCGGCAGGATCAGCCGCAGCCCGTGCGGAATGCCCATCACGCGCATCGCGTCGAGCTCCTCGGTCACCCGCATCACGCCGATCTGCGCGGTGATCGCCGAGCCGGAGCGGCCCGCGACGAGGATCGCCGACAGCACGGGGCCGAGCTCGCGGATCACCGACAGCCCGAGGATGTTCACGATGTAGCGGTTCGCGCCGAACATCTGCAGTTGCTGCGCGGACAGGTAGCTGAGCACGATGCCGATCAGGAACGCGACGAGCGCGGTGATCGGCAGCGCCTGCGCGCCGGCGCTGTAGATGTTCGCCGAGGTTTCCTTCCACGGCATCGTCTTCGGGCGGCGCAGCACCGACAGCGCATCGAGGATCACGCGGCCGAACATCGTGATGCCGCCCTGCAGGTGTTCGCCGAACGCGAAGATCGCCAGGCCGAGCCGCGTGACGGGATCGAAGCGCACGATGCGCTCCGGCGCCTCGCGTTCGCTGTCGAGCCGCTCGATGCGCTCGAAGATCGTGCGCTGCGTGGCGCTCAGCGCGACGCCGGCCGGCAGCTTGCGGCCCCATACGCGCCACAGCGCCTGGCCGCCGACGTGGTCGAGCCGCTCGATGCCGGACAGATCCCATTCGCTCACGCGCCCGGCGGCGATGCTCGCGATGCGGCGCGCCACGGCGCCGCGGTTGCGCGCGAGCGAGAGCGCGGTCCACTGGCCGGTCAGGCGCACCGTCTGGCCCTGGCCGCCGGCGTCGACCGACAGGCCGGGAGGAGTCTCGAAGTCCAAGGGCAGGTTGTTTGCAAAAGGATGACAGCGGCCATTGTAGCGAACCGCCCGATGCCGCGACGTGAGGATTTCGGCGGGTTGCGCAGCCGGCGGCGCGAACTCGGGAGGCGCCGCCGGGGCGCGGGGCCGGGGGCGCCGATCGAGGCGCCGGGCTCGGGCGCGCAGCCGGGGCGCCGGGCTGGTGCCGGCCGGGACCGGCCCGAAACCGAGACGGGCCACGGCCCGCTGCCCGCGTCGCGACCTTTCATTGTTCCGTCACGTTTCCTTTCGATACTCTCACGCGCCGCACCTCAGGCCGACGGCGCGCCGCGCCGCCATTCGTGCGTACCTCGCGTTTCATAAAACAGAACACCGAACAGGACAACCGATGCGTCTCCCCCCGCTTTCCCGCCGTCACGTGCCGGCCGCCGCCGCGCTCGCCAGCCTCGCCTTCGTCCTCGCTGGCTGCGGCGGCGACGACGTCACCGCCACGCCGCCGGCTCAGCCGGAGGCCCAGGCGCCCGTCGGCACGACGGCCACGCTCGCGCTGCTCGAGACGACCGACCTGCACACCAACGTGCTGTCGTACGACTATTTCAAGCTCGCCGCCGACAATTCACTCGGCTTCGAGCGCGTGTCGACGCTGATCGCGCAGGCGCGCAAGCAGTACCCGAACACGCTGCTGCTCGACAACGGCGACACGATCCAGGGCACCGCGCTATCGGACTACCAGGCGCTCGTGAAGCCGGTCGGCTGCGACCAGACGCTCGCGATCTACAAGGTGATGAACGCCGCGAAGTTCGACGGCGGCGGGATCGGCAACCATGAATTCAACTACGGGCTGCCGTACCTGTCGCAGGTGACCGGCAACACGTTCGAGGTCGACGGCCTGCCGGCGCCGGCCCAGCAGAAGAAGTGCGCGGGCCCGAACTTCCCGCAGGTACTCGCGAACGTGATCAGCGCGAAGACCAACGCGCCGCTGTTCACGCCGTACACGATCCTGACGCGCACGGTGACGGCCACGACGCCGGACGGCAAGACGGTCAGCGCGCCCGTGAAGATCGGCATCATCGGCTTCACGCCGCCCGCGATCATGAACTGGGACAAGCGCTGGCTCGACGGCAAGGTCTATACGACCGGGCTGAAGGAAGCGGCCGAGAAGTACATTCCGGAAATGCGCGCGAAAGGCGCCGATCTCGTCGTCGCGATCTCGCACGGCGGCCTCGACAATTCCGCGTACTCGCCGACGATGGAAAACGGCAGCTGGTGGCTGTCGAAGGTGTCCGGCATCGACGCGATGCTGATCGGCCACTCGCACCAGGTGTTCCCGGACGCGAACAGCACCGTGGCGCAGTTCAACCTGCCGGGCGTCGACAAGGTCAAGGGCACCGTCAACGGCGTGCCGACCGTGATGGCCAACTACTGGGGCAAGCATCTCGGCGTGATCAAGCTCGGCCTGAAGTTCGACGGCAAGATCTGGGCCGTCGACAAGTCGCAGACGACCGTCGAGGCACGGCCGATCCAGAACGCCGACAAGAGCTACGTCGCGGCCGACCCGTCGGTGTCCGCCGCGATCGCGGCCGAGCACCAGGCGACGATCGATTACGTGAAGACGCCGATCGGCTCCACCGACTACCGGATGAACTCGTACTTCGCGGACGTCGGCGATCCGGGCGCGATCCAGATCGTCAACGAGGCGCAGGCCGACTACGTGAAGACCTACGTGCAGGCGAACCTGCCGCAGTACGCATCGCTGCCGGTGCTGTCGGTCAGCGCGCCGTTCAAGAGCGGCTTCGGCGGCGGCACCGACTACACCGACGTCGCGCCGGGCGCGCTCGCGATCAACAACGCGGCCGACCTGTACCTGTATCCGAACACCGTGTACGCGGTGAAGGTGAGCGGCGCCGACGTGAAGAACTGGCTCGAGACGGCCGCCAAGCGCTTCAACACGATCGACCCGACCAAGGCCACCGTACAGCCGCTCGTCAGCACCTTCCCCGGCTACAACTTCGACATGTTCACGTCGGCCGATCTCGCGTATGAAATCGACGTCACGCAGCCGGTCGGCAGCCGGATCAGGAACCTGACGTACAAGGGCGCGGCGATCGACCCGAACGCGCAGTTCATCGTCGCGACCAACAACTACCGCGCGAGCGGCGGCGGCAATTTCCCGGGCCTCGACGGCAGCAAGACGATCTTCGCGTCGCCCGATGCGAACCGCGACGTGCTGATCGCGTTCATCAAGAAGCGCGGCGCGATCACGCGCGCGGCCGACGGCGCGCAGCGCAGCTGGCGCTTCACGAAGCTCGCGAGCTCGGTCGCGCACGTGCGGTTCGCGTCCGCGCCGAACCGCCTCGGCGACGCGGCGGCGGCCGGCCTGACCGGCATCACGCAGGTCGCGGCCGACGACGGCTCGGGCAAGAACCTCGCGACCTACGAAATCGACCTCACGCAATGAGACACGCGATGCAACCGATCCGGACGATGCGGCCCGCCGAAACCGGCGTCGCCGCCGCCGCGCGGCGCGTGCTGCGCGCGAAACTCCCGCCGGCCGCGCTGCTCGCGGCGGCGGCCGTGACCGTCGCGGCCGTCGTCGTGGCGACCGGCCTGCGCGGCGCCGGCCCCGCGCCGAGCGCCGCGCAGCTCGACGAATGGCAGGCGATGGTCACGCAGGCGACCGAGCCGCATGCGCTGGCCCAGTTGCGCACGC
>NZ_JACFYV010000369.1:0-3160 GCF_016759955.1 Burkholderia sp. KCJ3K979 | reverse complement strand
GCCGTACGGGCGGCTGAAGGTGTCGATGTCGTCGTCGTTCGGCCGCCAGCACGTCGCGCCGGTGATTCCGGCGTTCCTGCGCCGCTACCCGTCCGTGTCGCTCGATCTGCGGCTGTCCGACGAGATCGTCGATCTGGTCGACGACGGCTACGACGTCGCGATCCGGCTCGGCGCGCTGAAGGATTCGACGCTCGTCGCCCGCAAGCTCGCCACCAACCGCCGCGTGCTGTGCTGCTCGCCCGCCTATCTCGCCGAACGCGGCACGCCGCGCCATCCGGCCGACTTGACGCAGCACGAATGCGTGATCCTCGGCGACCAGCGCGACTGGTCGTTCGCGACGCCGCAGGGCCCGCTCACGGTGCGAGTCGGCGGCCGGCTCGTCGCGAGCAACGGCGAGGCGATCCGCGAAGCGCTCGTCGACGGCTTCGGGATCGCGATCAAGTCGACCTGGGACGTCGGCCCGCTGCTCGCGAGCGGCGCGCTCGTCAGCGTGCTCGACGACTATCCGTTCGCGGACGACGTCGCGATCTGGGCCGTCTATCCGAGCCGCGCGCACGTGCCGCTGAAAACGCTCGCGTTCATTGCGTTCCTGGCCGAGCACTTCGGCGATCCGCCGTACTGGGATCGTGCAAACGGCTGACCACTACCGCCCCGCGCCCGGTTTCGCGCCGGCGCCGGCCGCCCTGCGCGGCCAACCGGCTACAATGGCGCGTTCGCGACGCAACGGCCCGCAGCCGCACGGGGCCCGCGTTCGCAGGCGGCCGCCCGCGGGCCGCGCACGTCATTCATTCGCCTCCCAACCACTCGTCATGACCCACAATCTCGTCATCCAGAGTCTTGCGCCGCTGTCGGACGCCCATCACAAACCGCTGCTCGCGCTGTCGCGCGGCACCCGCGTCGTGCAGACCGACGATCACGCGCTGCGCATCGAAAACGCGAGCCCGGCGCAGCGCCTCGACATCGACGCATACTGCGGCACGCATGCGCTCGATTTCGGCTTCGTCGAGGCCGGCCTCACGCTCGGCGATTTCGGGCTCGCGGTGATGGACATGGATTCGACGCTGATCACGATCGAGTGCATCGACGAGATCGCCGATTTCTGCGGATTGAAAACGCAGGTCGCGGAGATCACCGAAGCGTCGATGCGCGGCGAGATCCGCGATTTCAACGAAAGCCTGACGCGCCGCGTCGCGCTGCTGGCCGGGCTCGACGCGCACGCGCTCGAGCGCGTGTACGAAGAACGGCTGCAACTGTCGCCGGGCGCCGAGACGATGCTGGCGGGCGTGAAGGCTGCCGGCATGAAGACGCTGCTCGTGTCGGGCGGCTTCACGTTCTTCACCGAGCGGCTGAAAGCCCGCCTCGGCCTCGACTATGCGCATGCGAACACGCTCGAGATCGTCGACGGCAAGCTCACCGGCAAGGTGCTCGGCGAAATCGTCAACGCCGACGTGAAGGCGCGCCTGCTGCGCGAGACCTGCGCGTCGCTCGGCCTCGAGCCGCGCCGTGCGATCGCGATGGGCGACGGCTCGAACGACCTGAAGATGATGGCCGAAGCCGGGCTGTCGGTCGCGTTCCACGCGAAGCCCGTCGTGCGCGATGCGGCCACCGTCGCGTTCGACCATGTCGGCCTCGACGGGCTGCTGCGACTGTTCTGATCCCGCGGCACCGTCAATGAAAAACGCCGGCGCGATATCACATCGCGCCGGCGTTTCGTTTTTGTGCCGGACATTGCCGGCCCGCGATCAGCCGAGTGCGGCCTGCATCGCGCGCTCGATGTCCGCGCGCAGATCGGCTTCGTCTTCCAGGCCCACGTAGAAACGCACCAGCGTGCCGCGATGCGGCCAGTCCGGACGCATCGACGCGACGTCGTACGGCATCGCGAGGCTGCACGCGCCGCCCCAGCTCCAGCCGATCGCGAACAGTTCGAGCGACTCGACGAAACGGTCGACCTGCTCCGCGCTGTAGCGTTCGTCGAACACCACCGAGAAAAGCCCGCCCGCACCCTTGAAATCGCGCATGAACGACGCGTGCCCCGGGCAGTCGGCGACCTGCGGATGCAGCACCGCGGCAATCTCCGGCCGCGCCTTCAGCCATTGCGCGAGCGCGAGCGCGCTCTTGCTGTGCGCATCGAAGCGCACCTGCATGCTCGGCAGGCTGCGCAGCACGAGCGAGCAATCGTCGACCGACACGCCGATCCCGCAGCGCATCCGCGCGAGCTTCAGCTTCGCGTGCAGGTCCGCGTTCGCGGTGATCGTCGCGCCCATCAGCACGTCGCTACCGCCCGACTGATACTTGGTCAGCGCCTGCACCGAAATGTCCACGCCGTGCTCGAACGGCTTGAACGCGAGCCCCGCCGAAAAGGTGTTGTCGATCGCGGTGACGATGCCGCGCGCCTTCGCGGCCGCCGTGATCGCCTGCACGTCGGGCACTTCCATCGTCACCGAGCCGGGCGCCTCGAGCCAGATCAGCCGCGTGTTCGGCTGGATCAGCTCGGCGATGCCGGCGCCGATCAACGGATCGTAAAAACGCACGGTAATGCCGAAATCGTTCGCGAGCCAGTTGCCGAAATCGGCGTTCGGGCCGTATACGTTATGCGGAACCAGCACGTCGTCGCCCGCTTTCACGATCCCGAAGTAGACGTTCATGATCGCCGCGAGACCCGACGGCTGCAGCAGCGCGTGCGTGCCGCCCTCGATCTCCGCGAGCCGCTGCGCGAGCGCGAGCGACGTCGGCGTCGCGTGCAGCCCGTAGCGCCACTGGTTGTCGTCGTGCCAGACCAGCGCGCGCATCGTCGCGAGATCGGGGAACACGACCGTCGACGCGCGCGCGACCGGCGGCACGAACGAGCGGAAGCCCTCCGGAATGACGTCGTCGGGTTGAACGATGCGGGTTTGCAGCGCGCGCTTGGAAGTGGATGCAGTCATGACTTGGAGGCCGGGCACGAGGCCGTTCGGTTGCGGAATATGTCGTTAGAGTAGCCAAAATCGGCGCGGCTGGCCCGGTACAATGCGCGCCGCCGACACCGAGCCAGCACGCGCTTGTATGTTCAGTACTGACCAGTACGGTAAAGTCTGGTGGTAGCCAGACGAGACCGTGCAGTTTGCCCCGCGCTTGGGTGTTGGAGCCCGTGACTGAGTACAAAACGCACGGTTGCCGTGCT